>NZ_JANHAU010000006.1 GCF_024464185.1 Haloarchaeobius salinus | reverse complement strand
TTCGAGAGGTAAAACGCAGAACTACCTCTTTCTCAAACTGTTTCAGCCACGCCGAAGCAGAAACTGCTGACGAGTGGCTCAGATCATTCGCCTTCGCATGGAATCAGCTAATCTGAACGCGACCCGTGGCGGGGCCCCTCCGCCGGTAGTTTCAAGCTACCTCCCGGTCTCTCGTCGCTTGATGTCGGGGACCATCCGTGTCCTCCACGTGGACGACGACGACGCGTTGCTCGAGCTGACGAAGACGATGCTGGAACGGGAGGGGGAGGACATCACCGTCGAGAGTGCTCACTCGGGCTCGCAGGCGCTCAGTTGTCTGCGGGAGAACGGCCGTGTCGACTGCATCGTCAGCGACTACGAGATGCCCGACAGGGACGGGCTCGAACTGCTGGAGACGGTCCGTGAGAGCCACCCCGACCTCCCGTTCGTGCTCTTCACCGGCAAGGGGAGCGAGGCGATCGCGAGCCGGGCGCTCTCGGCCGGTGCGACCGAGTACCTCCAGAAGGGCGCGGGCACCGACCAGTACGCCGTCCTCGCGAACCGCATCGAGAACGCCGTCGCGAAGCGACGTGCCGAACGCGAGCGGACACACTCCCAGAACCGCTTCCAGGCGCTCATCGAGCACTCCTCGGACCTCGTCGCCATCCTCGACGAGGACGGCGTGTTCGAGTACGCGAGCCCGGCGACGCGGGACATACTCGGCTTCGACCCGGAGGTCCTGATCGGCGAACCCTCCTTCGACTTCGTCCACCCGGACGACCAGGCTGACGTGGCCGACGCGTTCGACCGGATGATCGAGGACCCGGACGCGACCCCGTCGGTCAGCTACCGGCTGCAGCACGACGACGGCGAGTGGCGGCACATGGAGTCGAGGGGCACCAATCGGCTCGACGACCCCGCAATCGAGGGGTTCGTCGTCAACACGCGGGACGTGACCCAGCGGGTCGAAGCGGAGCAACGGCTCAGCGAGGAGCAGGAGCTGTTCGACGCCGCACTCGACGCCCTCCCCCACGTCTTCTACGTGGCGAACCTCGACGGCTCGGGCTGGCGGTGGAACCGAAAGCTGGAGGACGTGAGCGGCTACTCGGCCGCGGAGCTCCGCGACATCGAGATAGAGGAGATATTCGCAGCGGAGGACGTCGAGAAGGTCGAGTCGGTCATCGAGCAGGTGCTCGACGGCGAGACGGTGACCTACGAGGCGCGGATGCACACGAAGACTGGCGAGTTCGACCTGCGACGCATCAGCGCCTCGTTGCTGACCGACGACGACGGCGAACCCATCGGGATCTGTGGCATCGGCGTCGGTATCGACGAGGACGACGAGTAGCTCGCTACTCCTCGAAGCGGCGACGCACGCTGTCGGCGTGTGCACACAGTCCTTCTGCGTCCGCGAGCGTCGTGATGGTCGGGGCCAGCGCGTCGAGCGCGTCCCGGTCGAGGCGCTGGACGGTCGTCGAGCGCAGGAACTGGTCGACGGAGAGCCCGCCGTGACGTTTCGCGCCGCCGCCGGTCGGCAGCACGTGGTTCGTCCCGGAGGCGTAGTCGCCCGCCGCGACGGGCGTGTACGGCCCGAGGAAGACGCTGCCGGCGCTGTCGATGCGGTCGAGCACTGCCTCCTCGTCGTCGGTCTGGATGGAGAGGTGCTCCGCGGCGTACTCCTCGGCGAACAGGATGGCCTCGCTCATCGACCGCGCGAGGAGCACGCCCGAGGCGTCGTTCGCGAGTGCCTCGCGAGCCACGTCCTCGCGGTCGGCGTCGGCGACCTGGGCCTCGACCTGGTCGACGACGGCCGCCGCAACGCCCTCGTCGTCGGTGACACAGACCACGGAGGCGTGCTCGTCGTGTTCGGCCTGCGCGACGAGGTCCGCCGCGACGAACGCCGGTTCGGCGGTGTCGTCAGCCAGCACCAGCACCTCCGAGGGGCCGGCGAGGAAGTCGATGTCGACGTCCCCCTGGACCTCGGCCTTCGCGGCGGTCACCCAGCGGTTGCCCGGCCCGACGACCTTCTGGACGGCCGGGATGGACTCCGTCCCGTAGGCCATCGCCGCGACCGCCTGTGCGCCGCCGACGGAGTACACCTCGTCGGCACCCGCAACGTGGATGGCCGCCAACGTGACGGGGTTCAGTTCCTCCGCAGGGGGCGTACAGACCACGACCTCCTCGACGCCCGCGACCACGGCCGGGACGACGCCCATGATGACCGACGACGGGTACGCGGCGGTCCCGCCGGGCGCGTAGACGCCGACGCGCTGGAGCGGCCGGAAGCGGCGGCCCAGCTCGCGCCCGTCGAAGTCGTCGCGCCAGTCCTCGGGGACCTGCGCCTCGTGGAACTCGCGGACGTTCTCGGCCGCCGTCTCGACGGCCTCGCGCACGTCGTCGTCGATGGCCTCGTAGGCGCGCTCGCACTCGTCCGTCACGTCCAGGTTGGCGACCTGTACGTCGTCGAACTCAGCGCAGAACTCACGGACCGCCACGTCGCCCTCCTCGCGCACCCGGTCGACGATGTCGGCCACGTCGCTCCGGACCGCGTCGACGCCCGCGTCGCGCTCGAAGAAGGCGCGTCGCTCGCCGGGTCCGAGGTCGGCGACTGCTCGTACGTTCATGGAACCCGCTTCGGACGGGGCGCGAAAAACGGTTGCGTTCGGTCCGTCCGTCGTTCAGTCGCCCGCGCGTCCCCGGGCGACCGTGCGGATCCCGTCGATGAAGAGGACGACGACGAGCGCGAAGCCCGTCAGCCCGAACGGGGCCGACAGCAGCTGCGCGGTGTGGTAGCCGAGGAAGATGCGCCCGAAGCCGAGCAGTACGAACCCCACGAGGACGAGCCCGAAGGCGACGAGCGCGAGCGTGACGTACCGGTCGCGGTCCATACCCGTCCTCGGTGCGCCGCCGTCTAACCCGTTTTGGAACGGCCGTGACGCCGCGAGCCGTTCCACGCCGCTCAGGCGTCCTTCCGCCGCGGGTCGTACTCGTAGCCGACGCGACCGCCCGGCCCCTGGGCCCGGAGCTGGCGCGCGAGCTCGGTCACGTCGTCGGGGCCGGCGAACGCGAACGGTCCGGCGACGAACGGGAGCGCGGCGGCCATCCCCCCTGCGGTCGGCTCGAAGCCCGGCGCGGCGGCGAGCGGGTTGCACCAGACGACGGCCACGGCGCGCGAGGAGAGCCACGCGAGCTCGCGCTCCAGCGCCGACAGGTCGCCCATCTCCAGGCCGTCGCTGACGACGAAGACGACGGTGCGGTTGTCCACCGCGTCCGGCGTCCGCGTTCGCAGTTCCGCGAGCGACCCCCCGATTCTGGTGCCGCCGCCCCACTCCGCTTCCGCGTCGGCCAGCGCCTCGGCCGCCCCCTCGGCGGTGCCGTCCTCGAACGCCGACGTGACCTCTCGGACACCCTCGTCGAAGAAGAACACGCGGCAGTCGCGCCAGGCGGCCCGGCTCCGACCCAGCACGTCGAGCAGGAAGCCGCGGTCCAGCGTGTCCAGCACGGACCGGCTCACGTCGACCAGCCACGTCGCCCGGACCTCGCTCTGCTTGCGGTCGCGGGTCGGCAACGAGACGACGGTGCCACCGGTTCCGACGCTGGCCCGGAGCGCCCGCCTGGCGTCGGTCCGCCGGTCGCCGGCGGTGTCCCACGCCCTGCCCCGGAGCGTCGCGAGGGCGGCCGTCAGCTCGTCGACCGCGCTACCGAGCACGTCGTGCCCGGCGAACCCCGGGAGCGTCTCGACAGGTGCGGGCGAACCGGTTGGACTGTACCGGGCGACGGCCAGGGGTTCGTCGTCGCCGCGCTCGTCGAGGTGTGCCGCCAGCGACGACGAGCGCCAGGCGACGCTTCCCTCCGGGTCGTCGTCGGGTTCCGACGCGGTCTCGGTCTCGTCCGTCGCTTCGGGCTCCTCGCCGTCGGCCGGTTCGCCGCCGAGTGGTGCCAGCGCACCCTCGGGCGGGTCGTCCCACCGCTCCGCCGGTCCCGTCTCGCCGAGTCCCGCGGTGAGCCGTCGCCAGAACTCGGGGAACAGCCGCTCGAACTCGTCGACGTCGCGCGGGTCCGTGACCAGCGCGGCCCGGGTAGCCGCCCGTGCCCGGTCCTCGTCCGCGAAGCCCACCACGACGAGCCCCCGGGCGGCCGTCGTCGCGGCGTTCGCGGGGACCGATGCCCCGGCCCGGCGGAGGGCACGGGCGAACCGGACCAGCTCGTCGCGGACGTGTTCCGTCGCCCGTACCACCGTCTCGCCGTCGGTGGGGTCGGTGCGTCCCGCGTCACTCTCGTCGGTCACGACCCGGCGGCCTCCCGCGCCGCTCTCGCCGCCTCGACGAGCGAGTCGAGCAGCTCGTCGTCCACGCGCTCGACGTCCTCGACCTCCTTCAGCACGGTGCCGAGGGTGCGCCGGACCTCCTCGCGCGTCAGCGAGTCCGGGCCCCCGTTCCCACGCAGCGTGGCGACGGCGCGCGCCCAGTCGATGGTCTCGGCCGCGCCCGGCGGCTTCCGCAGTGGTTCCTCACGCAGGCGGCCGACGATGCCACAGAGCTCGGCGGCGACGGCATCGTGGAGCTCGGGCACCTTCCGCGAGAGGATCTCGCGCTCCTTCTCGAAGCTCGGCGGCGAGACGTGCAGGTAGAGACAGCGGCGCTTGAGCGCGTCGCTCAGCGGCCGGGTGCGGTTCGAGGTGACCACGACGACCGGCGGGGTGCCCGCGGCGATGGTGCCGAGCTCCGGGACGGAGACCTGGAAGTCGCTCAGGACCTCCAGCAGCAGGGCCTCGAACGCCTCGTCGGCGCGGTCGACCTCGTCGACGAGGAGGACGCGGCGACCCTCGCCACGGAGTGCCTGCAGCAGCGGGCGTTCGAGCAGGTAGGCTTCGGAGAAGACGGACTCCTCGGGGCCCTCGCCCGAGCCCGTGCCGTCGCCGTCGACGCCGCCCTCGCCGGCCTGCACCGCGAGCAACTGCTTCGTGTAGTTCCACTCGTAGAGCGTGTTCTCGGCGGCCAGCCCCTCGTAGCACTGGAGGCGCACGAGCTCCGCGTCGAAGCCGCCGGCGAGCACCTTCGCGAGCTCGGTCTTGCCCGCGCCGGGCTCGCCCTCGATGAGCAGCGGGCGGCCGAGTCGCAGGGCGAGCAGCACCGTCGTCACGATGTCGTCGTCCGCCACGTACGACTGTTCGTCGAAGGCCGCACGGATCTCGGCCTCTGTCACGTCGTCGAATCCGTCTGTCTCGCTCATGTCGTCGTCTCTGGATGGAGTAACGGCCGTAGCACGAAAACGTCCCCGGCGGGACGGGTGGTCAGTCGGCGGCGGCGGGCGTCGCGGCCCGGTCGAGCACCCGCTCGAGTGCGCGCCCCGTGTAGGTCCCGAGCAGTTGCTCGCGGAACTCCGCCGACGCCTGCAGGTCCGACATCATCATCGCGGTGTCCAGCCCCTCGCTGGCGCGGTCGGCGGCGGCCGCGATGGTGTCCTCGTCGAGCGATTCGCCGGCCAGCTCGTCCTCGACGCCCTCGAGACGGACGCCGTGGTCCATGACGCCGTTCGCGCCGACGCGGGCTGACTGGACGGTACCGCCGTCGACGGTGGCCTGCACGCAGACGCCGACCATCGCGTAGCCCGACGACGGCGACGGCTTCTTCGCGTACGCACCGACGGCGTCGGCTGCCGACGGTACCTCGACGTTCGTGACGAGTTCCGCCGGCCCGATATCCGTGGCGTACATCCCGAAGAAGAAGTCGTCGGCCGACACCCGACGCTCCCCGTCGGGACCGGTCACGACGATGGTCGCGTCCGATGCCAGCGCCGCCCCCGGCAGGTCCGAGGCGGGGTCCGCGTGGGCGAGGTTGCCCCCGAGGGTCCCGCGGTTGCGGACCTGCGTGTCGCCGACCTGCCGGACGGCGTGGTAGAGCGCCGGCGCGTGCTCCTCGGAGATCCCCTCCGAGATGAAGTCGCTGTACGTCGTCATCGCGCCGATGCTGAGCGTGTCGCCGTCGGCGCTGACGCCGTGGAGCTCGTCGACCTCGCCGATGTCGACGAGCACGTCCGGGCTGGAGAGTCCGGACTTCATCGCCGGGAGCAGGCTGTGCCCGCCGGCGAGCAGTTCGGTCTCCGCGCCCGCGTGCTCCTCCAGGAGGTCGATGGCCTCACCGACACTCGTCGCCTCGTAGTAGTCGAACTCGTCGGGGAACATCAGCGGTCACCTCCGTCGTCCGCGGCGGTCTCCGGGGCCGTCCCGCTCTCGTCTCCCGGTTGCTCGCCGCCGTCGGCGGTGGCGTTCGCCTGTACCGCGTTCCACACCGACTCGGCGTCCATCGGCATGTCGATGTGGTCGACGCCGAACGGCTCCAGCGCGTCCGCGACGGCGTTGACGATGGCCTGTGGCGCGGCGATGGTGCCGGCCTCGCCGACCCCCTTCACGCCGAGCGGGTTGTGCGGGCTCGGTGTGATCGTCGACTCGGTCTCCATCTCGGGGATGTGCTCGGCCTTCGGCACGGCGTAGTCCTGCATCGACCCCGTCAGCAGGGTGGCGTTGTCGTCGTACTCCGCGCCCTCGTAGAGCGCCTGGCCGACGCCCTGGGCGACGCCGCCGTGGATCTGCCCCTCGACGATCTTCGGGTTGATCTGGTTGCCCACGTCGTCGACGGCGACGTACCGCTCGATCTCGATCTCGCCGGAGTCGGGGTCGACCTCGACGATGGCGGCGTGCGTGCCGAACGGGAACACGAAGTTCTCCGGGTCGTAGAAGCTGGTAGCCTCGAGCCCGGGCTCCATCTCATCGGGGATGTCGTGGGCGAGGTACGCCGCCCCGGCCACGTCTGCCATCGACATGCTCCGGTCGGGCGCGCCGGCGACGCTGTACTCGCCGTTCTCGAACTCGATGTCGTCCGGGTCGGCCTCGAGCTGGTGGGCCGCTATCTCCTTGCCCTTCTCGACGACCTTCTGGGCGCTCTTGACCAGCGAGCTCCCGCCGACGGCGGCGCTACGCGAGCCGTAGGTCCCCATGCCCTGCGGTATCTCGTCGGTGTCGCCCTCGACGACCTCCACGTCGTCGTAGGGGACGCCGAGCTCGTTGGCGACGATCTGGGCGTACGTCGTCCCGTGGCCCTGGCCGTGGCCGGAGGTCCCACAGTACGCCGTCACCGTGCCGGAGGGGTGCATCCTGACGAGGCTGGACTCCCAGAGCCCGGCCTGTGCGCCGAGCTGGCCCGCCAGTTCGGACGGCGCGAGCCCGCAGGCCTCGATGTAGCAGGAGAAGCCGACGCCGATGTACCTGCCCTCGTCGCGGGCCTGCTCCTGGCGCTCGCGGAAGCTCTCGTAGTCGAGCATCTCCAGTGCCTCGTCCATCGGCTTCTCGTACTCGCCGCTGTCGTAGACGACGGCGACCTGCGTCTCGTACGGGAACGCGTCGTCCGGGACGAAGTTCTGCTTGCGGAACGCCACGGGGTCCATCCCCATCTCCTTCGCGCCCAGGTGGATGAGCCGTTCCACGAGGAAGGAGGCCTCCGGTCGGCCCGCGCCGCGGTAGGCGTCGACCGGCGGGATGTTCGTGAACGCGCCCTTGACGTGGCCGTAGATGGCCGGGATGTCGTACTGGCCCGAGAGCAGGGTGCCGTACAGGTACGTCGGGACCGACGGCGCGAACGTCGAGAGGTACGCGCCGAGATTCGCCATCGTGTCGACGCGCAGGCCGACGATGTTGCCGTCGTCGTCCATCGCGATCTCCGCCTTCGTCTCGTGACCCCGACCGGGTGCGTCGGTGAGGTACGTCTCCGAGCGCGTGGCGACCCACTTGACCGGTGCCTCGTGCATCATCGAGCACCACGCGACGAGCGCCTCGTCGGCGTAGTGGTGGATCTTGCTCCCGAAGCCGCCGCCCACGTCCGGCGCTCGCACGCTCAGCTTGTGCTCGGGGTGGCCGAGGACGCCGGCCATCAGCAGCCGGTGGACGTGCGGGTTCTGTGTGGTCATCGCGACGTCCAGCTCGTCGGTGCCGGGGTTGTAGTCCGCGACCGCGGCGCGTGGCTCCATCGCGTTGGCGATGAGCAGCTGGTTCTCAAGGTCGATGCTCGCCGTGTGGCTCGCGTCGGCGAAGGCGTCGGCGGTCTTCTCGGCGTCGCCGATCTCCCAGTCGAAGGCGACGTTGCCCTCCGCGTCGTCGTGTATCTGCTCGGCGTCGTCGGCGAACGCCTCGCTCGGGTGGACGACGGCGTCGAGGCGCTCGTACTCCACGTCGACCGCGCCGGCCGCATCGCGGGCGGTGTAGCGGTCCTCGGCGACGACGACCGCGATGCCGTCGCCCTGATGGCGAACCTTGTCGGTCGCCAAGAGCTGGTGTGGCACCTGCTTCAGGCTGTCGAGCAGCCACGCCGTCGGCAGGGCGAACGAGCCCCCGCCGGGCGTCTCGTCGCTCGTCAGGTCCTCGTAGGTGTAGACGCCGTGGACGCCGTCCATCGCCTCGGCCTCGCTCGTGTCCACGTCGAGGATGTTCGCGTGTCCGTACTGGCTGCGGACGACGGCCATGTGGAGCATCCCGTCCATCTGGATGTCGTCGGTGTACTCCGCGTTGCCCGTCAGCAGCGCGGGGTCCTCCCGGCGCTCGATGGCGGAACCGAGGATGTCCGCCGCGTCGACATCGCCCGGGTCGAGCGAGTCGACGGTCACAGCCCCTCACCTCCGTCGGTCGCCGGGGTCGGGTCGTCGTCCGTCACCCCGCTCCCCTCCGTCCCCCCGCCGTCCGCGACGGCCGCGGGCTGCATCTCCTCGGCGGCGTTCTGGACGGCGTTGACGATGTTCTGGTAGCCGGTACAGCGACAGAGGTTCCCCTCGAGCCCCTCGCGGATCTCCTCGCGTGTCGGGTCCGGGTTCTCCTCTAAGATGTCCAGTGCGGTCATCATCATGCCGGGCGTGCAGTAGCCACACTGGAGGCCGTGCTCCTCCTGGAACCCCTCCTGGATGGGGTGGAAGTCGTGGCGGGTACCGAGGTCCTCGACGGTGCGTATCTCCGCTCCGTCGGCCTGCACCGCCAGCGCGGTACAGGACTTGACCGCCTCGCCGTCCATGCGGACGGTGCAGGCACCGCAGATGCTGCTCTCGCAGCCGACGTTCGTGCCGGTGTAGCCGAGTTCGTCCCGCAGCGCGTGGACCAGTAGCGTCCGTGCTTCGACCGTCAGGTCGTGCTCTACCCCGTTTACCGTGAGTGTGATGTCGTGTTCAGTCATTCAGAATCAGTCGACTTCGACCGGCCCAGCACGCGGTCCACCAGGCTCCGGCCGTCGCTCCCGTCCGATTCCCCGTCGGACGACGATACCTCCTCCACGCCGAGGTCGTGGAGCTTCTCCTGCACCGAGGAGAAGAAGCGCTTGACGATGCGGTTGGCGACGGGGTTGATGACGCGCTGTCCCATCCCCGCGACCTTCCCGAACACGTCGGCCTCCGTCTCCCACTCGACCACGACACCGTCGCCGTCGTCGGTCTCGGCCAGCGCCATCGACGACGACATCTCGAACGAGCTGTCGCCCGAGCTCCCCTCGCCGGAGGCGTGCATCTGCGGTCGCTCGCGGTCGTCGATCTCGACGACCGTCTCGAACGTCGGGTTGACCGGGCCGACGCTGACCTGCATCAGGGCGGCGTAGCGCTCCCCCTCCCGGAACGCCCGCTCGGCGATGACCTCGGGGTCGTTCGTGAGCTCCCGGTCCATCCCCGCCGCCCGCTCGCGCAGTTCGTCGAAGTCGACCTCGTCGCCCTCGACGTGCAACAGGAAGGTACAGCCCGGCAACGACTCCTGGACGAGCACCGGGTCCGAGAGCGCCAGCCATACCTCGTCTACCGTGGTGTCTTCGAGTTCGAATGTCCCGCTGAATTCCATGTACTGTGGTCACCTCGTGCCAGACCGTGTCAGGCTGTGCCGTGTGAAATGATAGTCTGTGACAGTAAAACAGTTACCATGGTGACGGGCGGTGCGCGTGGCCCACACGAAGATACCGGCAGTCCACGGTGGGTTCCGTCGCAGACCGGACGTTTCAGACCGACTCGCCGCGCTCCACGGTCCGCCGTCCCCCATGACCGGAACCCCGTCGTCCCCTCTCACGGCCGACAGTCGGTCCGCCCGGTTCACGTGTCACGGTGCTGACCAGTGGCCACCGGCCCGTGACCCGCTCATCCGACATCGTCGCCCCGATAACGGCGGCTTTCCGGGGTCCGATGGCCGAACACGCACCCCCGGGACCGGCCTCCACAGCGGTCGGGTGAGGTTACCCGAACGTGCCATCGAGCGTACCAGACCTAACTCCTCTATAACTATTCGCCCGTTTCGCGTCCCCTCACGCATGGTACTACAGCCCGTCGTCACACTCCAGGCTGGCATCGATCAGGCGTTCGAGGACACCCTCGCCGAGCTCATCGCGTTCGCGCCACGACTGATCGGCGCACTGCTCATCCTGGTCGTCGGCTGGGTCCTCGGTCGCCTCCTCTTCCGGGTCATCTCGCGGGTCGCCGACCGCATCGAGCTCGACCGACTGGTCCTCGGGACGCCGCTCGGCCGGATGCTCGGCGGCACCGAACGCGCCGTCTCGCGGTCCTTCGGCCGGGTCGGTGCGTGGTTCGTCTACGCGCTCGCCCTGCTCGCCGCGGCGGACGTTCTCGCCGTCAACCTGCTCTCCGAGTGGATCAGCACCGCGGTCTCGTACCTGCCGGCGTTCGTCGCGGGGGCCCTGCTCATCGTCGTCGGGTTCGTCCTCGCTGACTTCCTCGCCGACGCCATCGGCCGGACCGAGACGGTCACCGATACGGGGTACACGGGGTACTTCGCCGACGGTGCGCGCATCTTCCTCTACTTCATCGCCCTCGTGATGGGCCTCGACACGATGGGCGTCGACGTCGCCATCCTGTACACGTTCGCACAGGCCGCCGCGTGGGGCGTCGCCGCCGGCATCGCGCTCGCCATCGGCATCTCCTTCGGCTGGGGCGGCAAGGACTACGTCGCGGACAACATCGGTGGCTGGGTCGGGCAGAGTCCCGCACCGATGCCTGCCGGCCGCGGCGGCGGTGGCGGCGGTGGCGGGCACCCGACCGACGGCGGTGCGGACCAGGCCACCGACGGCGGGGAGGACGACGGCGACGAGTGACCGGGGCCCGCCGTCGGCCCACCCGACGGGTGCCTCGGTGACCCGTCGCGACACGACGCCTCATGACGTTGGCAACCGTTCCACAGTACGACGACGACCGGCTATCGACGCGGAGCGAGCGCGCCGTCGTCGGCGGCGGCGGCGTGTCCGGACTGCTCGCGGCCCGTGTCCTCGCCGACGCGTACGAGTCGGTCACGGTGCTCGAACGGGATGCAGTCCCCGACGGTCCCGACCCCCGGCGGGGCGTCCCGCAGTCCCACCACATCCACGTCCTGCTGGAGGCCGGGCGGGCCACGCTCGAGTCGCTCCTCCCGGGGTACGGGACCGACCTGCAGGCCGCCGGTGGGCTGGAGATCGACAGCGCGACCGACCTCGCGTTCTTCGCGGAGGGTGACTTCCTGGCACCCGGGCCGACCCCGTTGCCGCACTTCGCCGCGACACGACCGCTGTACGAGCAGGTGCTCCGGTCGCGGGTCGCCGCACTCGACGGCGTCACGCTCCGCCCTCGTACGAGGCTCACGGAGTACCGTCTCGACGACGCCGGCGAGGCGGTGACCGGGGTCGTCGTGCAGTCCGAACGCGGTGGCCGGGAGGAACTGGACGCGGCGCTGGTCGTGGATGCGACCGGACGGACCAGTCGGACGCCGGCCTGGCTCGACTCCAGCGGCTTCGAGCCCCCGCCGGTCGACGAGGTGCACATCGACCTCGCGTACAGCACCGCTCTCGTGGACCGACCACCCGCCGACAACACGGCGTACCTCGTGACGCCCTCCGCCGACGAGCCCCGTGGTGCAGGCGTCCTCCCTGTCGAGGACGACCGGTGGGTCGTCACCCTCGCCGGGCTCCACGGGGACCACCCGCCGACCGACCTGGACGGGCTCCGACGCTTCGCCGCCGGGCTCCCCATCCCGGACGTGGCGACGTTGCTCGAAGAGCGCACGGTCGTCGGTGACGGGATCGCCCACTACCCGTTCCCGTCGAACGTCCGCCGCCGGTACGAGGCCCTCGCCCGGGTCCCCGAGGGGTTGCTGGTCGTCGGAGACGGTATCGCGAGTTTCAACCCGCTGTACGGTCAGGGGATGTCCGTCGCCGCGCTGGAGAGTCTCGTGCTGCACGACGTGCTCGCCAGTACGGACGACACGACGCTCGCGCCACGGTTCTACGAGCGTGCCAGCGATGTCGTCGACGTCGCCTGGCGGCTGGCCATCGGCTCCGACTTCCAGTTCCCCGAGACGACCGGGGACAAACCCCGCGGGACCGACCTGATGAACCGGTACGTCTCCCGGCTGACGCGTCGGGCACACGACGACGGCCAGCTCCGCGACGCCTTCGTCCGGGTGATGATGATGGACCGCCCGCCGAACTCGCTGTTCGAACCGCGCATCCTCTGGCGGGTACTCGCACCACGTCCAGTCCAGACCGTCGCCAGGTGACGCCCGTCTCCGGACTGCCGGCGGCTACGCGTCCAGCCAGATGGCCAGCTGCACCTCGTCGACCAGCTCGTCGTCGACGTGGTAGTGGCCCTCGCGCGTCGACTCCACCGACCAGCCCGCGTCCTCGAGGAACCCGATGGCCCGCTCGTTCGTCGCCGGCAGGCTCTGGTACACCTTCCGCAGGCCCTGCTCGCGCGCCCAGTCGAGGCCGCGCTCCATGAGCGTCGAGCCGAGCCCGTGGCCGCGGTACTGCGCCAGCACGCCGACGGTCAGCTCGGCGGTGTGGTCCATCATCGGCGACGAGACGGCCTCGACGTGGAGCCAGCCGACGGTCTCGTCGTCGACGGTCGCGACGAAGAACACCCGGTTCCCTGCCTCGTTGTGCCGGAGGAGCACGTCCTCCCGGGCGACCTGGTCAGCGAGCCGACGGGCGACGGCGTAGGCGTCCTCGGCCGCGAGGATCTCGACGACGCCCACGACACCGTCCATGTCCTCCTGTCTCGCCGGACGGACGGTCGCCTCGGTCTCGTCGTCGAGTTCGACGGTCGTCTCGGCGTCGGTCATCGGGAGCGCGACCCTGAGCCTGCCGTCGCGCTCGGTCAGGTAGCCGTCGCGCTCCAGGGTGGAGACGTGGTCCCGGAACTCACGGAACGACATCGGTGTCGACGGGGGGAGGTTCGGTCCGGAGCGCGCGGGCTTCGAACTCGTCTCGGGCGTGACGAGCACGTTCCGACGGACCGTCTCCGGCTCCACCGCGCCCTGTGACTCCACGTACTCGTAGATGCGCCGCCGTCGGTCGTGCTCGAACTGCTCGAAGCGACCCATGGGGAACTGTAGCACGCTCACCCGGATAGCTGTTCGGCCGGCCGCTCGGGGCAGGTTCGTGACGTGCTCGTGGGACCCCTCCCGGGGCCAGGCCTGCATCGTCTCGGAGCTGGCCGCGCCGGCCTGGACGATGCGGGGGAGCGTCTTCGCCGCCGCGTCGTCGTCCGGGAACTCGGCGACGGTCACGGAGTCGTACTCCCCCATGGTGAGGTAGCAGTCGTGGAGCTCACCGCCGACGGACTCGATGACCTCGACGGCGTTGTCGAAACGCTCCGAGCTGTCCTCGATCTCGACACGGTCCGTCACTAATCCGGGATTACCCGACGGCACGCCGGTCGACTCCTCGCCACAAGGACCGGTATCACAAGTTCCATGCCACCTCGCCGCGCAGTGGGCGGTACTCAGGTGGACTCCGGCATGGAGAAACGCGAATACAGAGACGACTACCGCGAGAAGACGCTGTACATCCCCGGTCCGACCGAGGTCCGCGAGGACGTCATCGAGGAGATGGCGCAACCGATGTTCGGCCACCGGATGGACCGGATGACGGACCTGTACACGACCATCGTCGAGGACACGAAGGCGTTCCTCGGCACCGACCACGAGGTGGTCATCCTCACCGCGTCGGGAACCGAGTTCTGGGAGGCGTCGACGCTCAACCTCGTCGACGAGAACATCCTCGTGCCGACGTGTGGCAGCTTCAGCGAGCGCCACGCCAACGTCGCCGAGCGGCTCGGGAAGGACGTCGACCGACTGGAGTACGAGTGGGGACAGGCGGTCAAACCCGAGGACATCCGCGCCCACCTCGAATCCAGCGACAAGCACTACGACGTGGTCGCGACCGTGATGAACGAGTCCTCGACCGGCGTCCGCAACCCCATCGAGGAGATCGGCGACGTGATCGCGGAGTACCCGGACACGTACTTCGTGGTCGACGCCGTCTCCGCCCTCGGGGGTGACTACGTCGACATCGACGCACACGACATCGACGTCATCTTCGCGTCGACCCAGAAGGCGTTCGCGATGCCGCCCGGGCTCGCGGTCTGTGTCGTCAGCGACGACGCCTACGAGCGCGAGGTCGAGACGGAGACATCGTCGTGGTACGGCGGCTTCCGGCGCACCATCGACTACTACGACCGGAAGGGTCAGACCCACTCCACGCCCGCCATCCCGGTCATGCTCGCCTACCGCAAGCAGATGAAGTACATGCTCGAGGAGGGCCACGAGGCCCGCGACGAGCGCCACCGCGAGATGGCCGCGTACACCCAGGAGTGGGCAGCGGAGCACTTCGACATGTTCCCCGAAGATGGCTACGAGTCCCAGACCGTCTCCTGCATCGAGAACACGCAGGGCATCGACGTCGCCGCGACCATCGAGCGGGTGAGCGAGGAGTACGACTTCGCGTTCTCGAACGGCTACGGCTCCCAGCTCGGCGAGCAGACGTTCCGCATCGGCCACATGGGCGAGCACGACGTCGAGTCCATCCGCGCGCTGACCGACGCCATCGAGGACGTCGCCGGGCTGTAGGTCGGTCGGCTACCGGCTCCGTCCCGGCAACCTATTTGTCCCCGGTCCGACGAGTTCCGGACGATGACCGACACGAGCGCAGCCGCCGGGACGGCACGGACGTTCGCGAGACGGTTCCTCGACGGCGAGTTCGACCCGGCGACGGACCTGCTCACCGAGGACGGCCACGAGGCGGTCGTCGAGTCGTTCCCCGAGGCGTTCCGGGAGCCCGAGACGGACGCCGCTGACGCGTTCGAGGCGTACTGGTGGGGGCTCCACGGCCAGTACGGCGAGGCCCGGGGCGTCCGAGAGGTGACCGTCGACGGCGACGAGGCCGCGGTCGAACTCTCGTTCGAGGCGGGCTCGGAGACGGCCCACGTCGGCGTCGAGGCCGATGGCATCACCGACCTCCGGTTCGACCCAGAGTACGAGGTCCCCGGTTACGTCGACGAGGAGGCGGTCACCGAGCGCGACGTGACGGTCGACGTCGACGACGTCGCACTCGACGCCAGGCTCGCGGTTCCCGACGGTGACGGCCCGGTCCCCGGCGTCGTGCTCGTCCACGGTGCCGGTATCCACGACCCCGACGGGACCGCCGGCGCGTCGAAGATACTGAAGGACCTCGCGTGGGGCCTCGCCAGCGAGGGGGTCGCCACGCTCCGGTACGAGAAGCGCCTCGCCGAGCACGAGGTACCGGACGCCGAGTTCACGCTGGACAGGGTGGTCGTCGACGACGCCGTCGTGGCGGTCGACACGCTCGCCGATGCGGACGCAGTGCGCGAGGACGCCGTGTTCGTCGCGGGCCACAGCCAGGGTGGGATGGCAGCGCCCCGCATCGCCGAACGCCACGGTGGTGTGGCCGGCGTCGTGAACCTGGACGGCTCGCCGGACCCCGGGCTCGACCCGGCACACGCGGACATCATCCGGTACGAGTTCGACGTCCACGGCGAGCTCACGGACGAGCAGGAGGCACAGGTCGCCGAGGACCGCGAGACGCTCCGCCGCATCCAGGCGGGCGAGTTCGACGACGACGAGACCATCATGGGCCGCCCCGGCGTCTGGCACCGGAGCCTGAACGCGTACGACCCCTCGGGGACCGCCAGCGCCCTCGGTGTGCCCGTATTCGTCGCGAACACGTTCCGGGTCGACGAGGCGGTCCAGCCCGAGTTGGCCGCCTTCATCCGCGACAGGTACGAGACGTGGCGGCACGCCGACCTCCCGGACGGGAGTCGCGTCGCGATGTACGAGGGCCTCGACCACTACTTCCAGGCGGGATTCGCACCGACGAACCCGCTCAGTCTCGAGTTCGGCGGGAACGTCGCCGCGGACGTGGTGGCTGACCTCGCCGACTGGCTGCACGACCACGGTTCCCGTCGGTAGGGCGGAGCCACTGGACGCCCGTCGACGCGGAGAATCAAGCGACTTATCCCGACGGAATCGACAGACACGGACGACAGCGTGGCCACAGACGACATCCCCGACGACGAGCGCGAGGCGCTGCTGACCATCGGCCACGGTGCGGTCGTCACCTCCGGCGGCCAGTCCCTCCAGCGCGCGCTGACGACCGCGACCGAGTACGCCCTCGCACAGGGGCTCGGTCCGGTCGTCTACGGCGTCTACGCGTTCGCCTGGCGGGTCACCCAGCTGCTGTTCCGGCTCGTGAACTTCGGGTCGGTCGGCACGCTCCAGCGGTACCTCTCGGCCTACTCCGACGAACCGAAACGGCAGGGGCGCGTGGTGGCGCTTTCGTACCTGACGACGGTCGCCGTCGGACTCGTCATCGCCGGCGGACTGCTCCTCGGCGGCGACTGGCTCAACCGGGCGACCGTCGCCCACCCCGAATTCCCGCCGACCGTGCGGTTGTTCGCCGTGCTGCTGATCCTCGTCGGGCTGGTCAACATCCACGCCGGCGTCCTCCGGGCGACGCGGTCGGCCCGCGGCGAGGTGCTGTTCAACCGCGTTCTCCGTCCGGCCGTGAGGCTGGTCGGCGCGGTCGGGGCCCTGCTCCTCGGCTACTCGGTCGTCGGCGTCGCCGGCGCGTTCGTCGTCGGGATGGCCGCGCTCGCACTCGTAGGGTTCCCGGTCGTCGTCTCGGCGACCGGTATCAGACCCACCCTGTCTGGGGTCCGCTCCGAGGCGCGGCGGTTCTACAACCACTCCGGCCCCATCGCCCTGAGCAGTCTGGGCAAGGTGTTCCAGAACCGCGTCGACGTGATGCTGGTCGGCTTCCTGCTCACGGCGAGCGCCGCGGGCGTGTACAACGTCGTGCTCGTCCTCGTGTCGCTGGCGTGGATCCCCCTGCTCTCGTTCAACATGCTCCTGCCGCCGGTCGCGTCGGGGCTCTACGCCGACGACGAGATGGCGACGCTCAACGGGGTGTACTCTGCGGTGACGCGTCTCATCGTCACCTGCGTCGTCCCCATCCTCGCGGTGCTGGTCGTCTACGGCCGGCCCATCCTCGCGGTGTTCGGCTCGAACTTCACGGCGGGCTACGTGCCGCTGGTGGTGTACCTCGGCGGCGTCCTCGTCGGCAGCGCGGTCGGCGCGACGGGCTGGCTGCTGATGATGACCGACCACCAGTACGCCCGGATGGCGCTGGACTGGCTGCTGGCGGTGCTGAACACGGTGCTGACGTTC
Organism: Haloarchaeobius salinus; assembly: GCF_024464185.1. NCBI lineage: Archaea > Methanobacteriati > Methanobacteriota > Halobacteria > Halobacteriales > Halorubellaceae > Haloarchaeobius > Haloarchaeobius salinus. The sequence goes on along the minus strand of NZ_JANHAU010000006.1, from coordinate 228,955 downwards.
GCGTTCGTCCGGGAGTTCGGGCTGGTCGGGGCGGCACTCGGGACCGCCGTCGCCATCGCCGTCCAGAACGGCATCCAGGTCGTCCTCCTACGCCGGTTCGAGGGACTGTGGCCGTTCGACGCGACGTTCCTCAAACCGCTCGGGGCCGGCGTGGCGACGGTGTGCGTGATGCTCCTCGTCCGCGAGTCGCTCGCCGGCTACGGTGGCGTCGCCGTCGGGCTCGGGCTGGGTGCCGTGACCTACGTCGGCACGCTCGTCCTGCTCGGCGTCAACGACCGCGACCGGCTCGTCGTGGGAACGCTCGCCGCCCGGTACCGCCACGGGATCACCGCGACAGTCACGGACCACAACTCTCGGGAGTAGCTGGCTCCGGTGACCGGTCACCGCGTCGGGGGAGTGGAACGACTTTCATCCCGTGAAAATATTCACAGGATAACTACACGTTCCCCGGGAGCGACGGTCGAACTGCCGAGAGGCGGTCCAGGTGAACGCCCCCCAGTCGGAGGAAGTTACGGGATGTCGCCGTAGCCGCCCCCGATGTCGAAACGATACGAGGTGTTCCGGTTCTGCCTCTCGGCGACAGGTGACCCAGATGAAACAAGCGAAAGAAGCGGTGCCAGTCAGAGTCGACACGCCCGCCGCGGTCGCCCGCCAGCAGATGGGGTTCGGCGACACGAGTGGGTACGGAGAGCTCAGTGGTGAGTACTTCACGTTCGCTTCCGGGACGGATCTCACGCCCCTCCTGACCGGACTGGAGGACGACCTCTGCCAGTGTCCCCACTGGGGGTACGTGCTGGAAGGCGAGCTGGCCGCGGAGTATGCGGACGGACGTGAGGAGATATCCCAGGCCGGCGAGCTCTTCTACTGGCCGCCCGGCCACACGATCCGGGCCAACGACGCCTCCGAGATAGTCATGTTCAGCCCACAGGAAGAGCACGCAGCAGTCCTCGATCACGTCCTGGCGAAAGTGAGCGAGGGTGGATGAGGGGACGACCCCCCGTTTCGTCAGCGGGGTAGCGTCCGGTTCCGCGGCTCCGCCCTCCCGCGAGGAGACCCCGTGGACGCGTCGGGGTGGAGCCAGGCGCTCCCGTCCGGAACGGCGGTCGAGCCCCGGAGAAGGGATTTATACTCCGATTGTGAACTGCTAGCATGGATACCGCGATACAGGCCATCGAGTTTCTGGCACGCTCGGAGCATCGCGTCGCGGCACTGGAGGCCTTCAGGGAGGCTGCGCGGGACCGCCGCGACCTCCGCGCGACGACGGGGGCGTCGGACCCGACCATCGGACGGATCATCCGGGACTTCGAGGACCGCTCGTGGCTCACACGCGACGGCCCGAACTACGAACTCACACCGCTTGGCGAGTACGTGGCCGAACGGTTCTTCGAACTGCGCGAGGGGATGAGAACGGGCGAGACACTCCAGGAGGTCTGGCGGTGGTTGCCGCGGGAGATGGATGGGTTCGAGGTCGAGCAGTTCGAGGACGTCGTCGTCGCGTACCCCGGGCCGAACTACCCGTACACGCCCGTCGAACGGGTGACCCACCTCCTCGAATCGACCGATTCCATCCGGGGGCTCGGGACGACGATCTACAAGTCGGGGAACCTCGAGGTCTTCTGCCGACGTGTGCTGGAGGGAATGGAGATGGAGTACATCTACTCGCGTCCAGTGCTCCAGGCGGTCGTGGACTGGAATCCAGAGCTGGTGGCCAGCGCGTTCGAGTGTGACAACTGCACCGTCTTCCTCCACGACGACCTGCCAGACGACACCCGGTGTGGCCTCAACGTCATGGACGACTGCATCGGCATCTGTGGGCACGACCCGGAAACCGCCCAGTTACAGGCAGTGATAGACACGGCGTCCCCCGAGGCACGCGAGTGGGCGGAGGCGGTCTACGCCCGGTGCCGGGCGGAGGCGCGACCATTCGACAGCCAGGAACTGACTCCGTCCGAACCAGGCATGCGGGAGGACCGGCTCCGTGTCGAGTCGCAGTAACCGTGTTCCTCGTCCAATCCGTGACGCATTCGTCGGCTAACGATGCGTTCAACAGTCGACAAAATCGTCGGGCAGACGATACGAACACGGACAGTTCTCCTGGGAGGCCCGGTGGACGTGACATTGAGATGCGGTACCCCGGCTGTCGTCGAGGGGGCGGCGGTGGCTGGACTCACTCCCCGCGGCTGCCGTACGTTTCCTCACCCCACCCGTAGTTGGACGCTTCGTCGTTCCGTTCGAGGTAGTCCTCCAGAACCTCCTGGACCGTCCGCCCGAGGTCGTCCAGCGCGCCGTCGATCATCGACACCGTACTCGAGGAGAGCGACTCGGTCGCGTCGCGCTCCCGCCAGTCGTCCGGAACCGTCGGGGCGTCGAATCGAAGGCGGTCCTCGGTCGGGTCCCAGTAGAAGTCGAACGCCTGGAACAGGCCGAGGTCGTCGACGAGCCGAACCTGCTCGTCGTCGAGGCTCGTGTACTCGCTCCACTCGTTGAAGCCCTCCTTCCACGCACCCTCCTGGAGCAGGTCCTCGACGTCCTCGCGGTAGAAGTCCTCCGAGCCGAGCGTCTCCTCCTGCCACTCGAAGTCGTGCGGCATTCCTCGGTTCGAGAGGTCCGGTGGGTCCGGGACCTCGTTGTCGGGGGCCATACCGGTAGTTCGTCTGGGAGCGCAATAAAGCCCACAGCGGTTCGCCGCGAGACGGCCGCAGACGGCTCTCCCAGGAGAACGTCACGGTACTGGTCACGGAGACGCCCGTCAGCGCGGCGAACTCGACAGTCCCCACGACGAACGACGGACGCAAAATGTACGCCCGGAACACTAACGGCCGGTCTCATCCCGAGGCGGCGTGCCGAGTCGACCGGGAAACCCTCGTGCCGGGCGGGCGGTGTGCCAGCACCGCCGGATGCCGACCGGCGTGAACCTGGTCGGCGGGCCGCGAAGCGGCCGGCGAACGATGTCGCGTGCCTGGGTTCTCCGCCGGTTCATCGCTCCCGAAACGGGTGCGCTCGGGCGGGGACTAGTGGCACGCAGGCGTGGGTAGCCGGGCGACGCGGTAAGGTCTTGCGGGTCGCCCGTTCAGACGGTGTACTCGTCCTCGCGGATCTGGACGTAGCCGTTCTTCAGGAAGTTCCGCTTTCGCTTCTTGTACTGGTAGACGAGCTTCAGACCGGCGAGGCCGCCGGAGAAGTTGGTCTCGATGAGCTCGTGGGCGGATTCGGACATGAGCCTGTTCGCGATGCCGAACGTGCGGTCCCAGTCGTCCGGCTCGTAGGACTTGACGATGTCCGCGAACGAGATGTTGCGGACGAGCTCCTCGCCGATGATGTTCTTCCAGACGTCGTTGTAGCGGTGCAGCGAGTCGACCGCGGCGAGGCGGCCGGCGAGCTTGCCCGACCGTGCGGCGACGTGGTAGCCGCCCTCGTGGAACGCGGAGGTTGTGCCCATCGCGCCGCCGGCGACGGCGACGCCGGCCTCCACGGGCGAGTCGATGGGCCGGGTGGAGGAGATGGGGTACGTCTCGGTGCCGCCGGACTTGCCGCGGTCCTCGACGAGCGGGAAGTCCGCCTCGATGTCGTACTCGTCGCCGTACTCGATCTCCAGCAGCCGGCGGATGTACTCGCCGGCGCGGGGGAGGCTCTCGTCCTCGGGTTCGAGCAGGCGGTACGCCTCGGGGTTCTCGACGTCGTCCAGCGTCATCCCGATGGGCATCGTGAGCCCGATGCGGGCGATGTTTTCGTCGTTCGGGAAGATCCACGGGTACGCCGTCTCGCCGGGCATCCACCCCCACCAGAACTTGAGGTTGTTCTCCTCGAACACCGCCTCGGGCACCCGGCGGTGCTCCTGGTAGGCGATGTGGTTGGCCTTCGTCGATGCCATCACGTCGGCGACGCTGCGGTCCCCGGGGAGGAACTGGTCGAGCGTCGGGATGGTGACGGTGCGCTGCGGGCCGTCGGCGAGCACGAGGTAGCGCGCCGCCACGTCCTCGCCGTCGGCGAGGTGGACCGTGTGGCGGTACTCCTCGTCGAGGTCCGAGTCGACGCCCCGCACCGAGACGCCGACGTGGTACTGCGCGCCCTCGTCCTCGGCGCGCTCGCGGAGCCAGTCGTCCATCCGGGCGCGCTGGAACGTGAAGCCGAACCGGTCGTAGGACGAGTCGATACCCGTGCTGCTCATGTGGGTGGTCGTCGCAGGCCCGACGAAGTCCACGCCGTCTAACTCCTGCAGGACGACGCCCTCGGGCAGCTCGGAGACGTCGAGGTCCATGATGTCGATCCAGTAGTCGAGCATCCCGGCGGCGTCCGTCGAGTCAGGGCCGAGCCCCTCGCGGTCGGCGCGGGGGACGCCCTTCTCCAGCACCACGGTGTCGGCACCGTGGTATGCCGCCTCGATGGCGGCGCTGGTCCCCGCTGGACCGCCGCCGACGATAGCCACGTCCACGTGTTCCATACCCAGACTGGTTTCATGGCGGCGTATTAAACCCCCTGAACCGCCGCCGAACGGCGGTCACCGACCGGCGGGGGCCTGCTCGGCGGATTTTTCACGGAGCCACACCCAGGTCCGAGCATGACAGACGATTCCGACGACATCCGAGCCACGGAGTCCGGCAACGTGACCCTCGAGCGCGACGACGGCGTCGGCCGCGTCACGCTGGACCGACCGGACGCGTACAACTCCCTCGACGCGGCGACGGCGCGGGACCTCCGCGCGGCGGTCGTCGAACTCGCCGAGGACGACGCCGTTCGCTGTCTCGTCCTCGGCGGCAACGGGCCGGCGTTCTGCTCGGGCGCGGACCTCGGCTCGTTCGAGGGCGACGCCTCGGACAGGAAGCGCCTCGATTCCGTGGCGACGCCGCTGCACAAGGCCGTCGAGACGCTCGCCACCGCGAAGAAACCGACCGTGACCGCCGTAGCGGGCGTCGCTGCCGGCGGCGGGCTCGGCCTCGCACTCGCCGCCGACGTGGTGCTCGCCCACGAGGACGCGCGGTTCGAGTTCACCTACACCCGCATCGGGCTGTCGGGTGACGGCGGCTCGACCTGGTTCCTCCCACGACTGCTCGGCTACCGGCGCGCCCGCGAGTTCGCGCTCCTCGACGAGCCCATCTCCGCCGAGGAGGCCGCCGCCGAGGGTCTCGCGACGGAAGCCGTTCCGGCCGACGAGTTCGAGGCCCGTGTCGACGAGGTTGCGAAGCAGTTCGCGGACGGCCCGACGAGAGCCTACGCGAACATCAAGCGCCTCCTCGCTCGCAGCGAGGACCGCGACCTGCCCGCACAGCTCGCGGCCGAGAAGGACACCATCACTCGACTCTCCAGCAGTGCGGACTACGCGACGGGCTACGAGGCGTTCTTCGGCGACGGGGAGCCGGAGTTCGAGGGCCGATAGTCAGCCGCGAAGTTCGACCCTGACGCTCTCCGCCGGCGGACAGTCGCGACGCCGGTACGCCGCTTCGTCCCCCGACCGATCCAGCTCGAACAGCTCGAACGTGACGACGAGCCGGCCGTCCGCGACCGTCGCCCGGCAGACCGGCCCGACGCTCGTGACGGCGACGTACGGGGGTGCGGCGACGGGACATGCCTGCAGTTCGTCGCCCGCCGCCTCGACCGCGTCGGCGAGCAGGTCCGGGAGTCCGTCGAGTGCGCCCGTCTCGGCGAGGGTCGCCCGGAGCGGCTCGACGACGGCCACGCGGTCGGTCGGCGGCGTCTCCCACGTCGCGGCGACGCGGTCAGCACAGTCCCCGATGCGGGTGACGAGGGCCGCGTGTTCGTGGATGACGTGGTCGCGTGCACGCCGGGCGGCGTCGGGTGTCACGCTCGGCGGTTCAACTGGGGCGGGCAAAACCGCAACGGTACGTCCAAGTGCACCCGGTGCGAGGCCCGAACCGATGGAACTCGTCGACTACGAGCTGTATCCGGTCCCGCCCCGCTGGCTGTTCCTGAAACTGGAGACCAGCGACGGCACCGTCGGCTGGGGGGAGCCGGTCGTCGAGGGGCGAGCCCACACGGTCCGGGCCGCCGTCGAGGAACTGGTCGAGGACTACCTGCTCGGGGAGGACCCGCTGCCCGTCGCTGACCACTGGGAGCGGCTCTACCGCGGTGGCTTCTACCGTGGCGGGCCGGTGCTCTCCTCCGCACTCGCCGGCATCGACCAGGCGCTCTGGGACATCCGTGGGAAGCACTTCGGCGCGGCGGTCCACGAACTGCTGGGTGGCCCGGTCAGGGACCGCGTCCGGGTGTACCAGTGGGTCGGCGGCGACCGACCCGAGGGCGTGGCCGAGGCCGCGCGCGAGCAGGTCGACGCCGGGTTCACCGCGCTGAAGATGAACGCCACGCCGGAGCTGGAGCGCATCGACAGCCCAGCGACGGTCACGGCCGCGGCGGACCGACTCGCGGCCGTCCGCGAGGCCGTCGGACCGAACGTCGACGTCGGCGTGGACCTCCACGGCCGGGCGACGGTCGCGATGGCGAAACGACTCGTCGAGACGCTCGAACCGCACGACCCGTTCTTCGTCGAGGAGCCGGTCCTCCCCGAGCACGCCGCCGACGCTCTCCCGCGCATCGCCGAGCGGACCTCGGTGCCCATCGCGGTGGGTGAGCGGTGCTACCACCGGACCGACTTCCGGCCCCTGCTCGAGGCGGGCGCGGTCGACGTCGTCCAGCCGGACCTCTCGCACGCCGGCGGCATCACGGAGTGCAAGCGCATCGCCGACCTCGCCGCGACGTACGACGCATCGCTCGCGCCGCACTGCCCGCTCGGCCCGGTCGCGCTCGCGTCCTGTCTGCAGGTCGACGCCGTGGCATCGAACGCGCTCATCCAGGAGCAGAGCCTCGACATCCACTACAACGAGGACGCGGACGTGCTCGACTACGTGGCCGACCCGTCGGTGTTCGACTACGAGGACGGCTTCGTCGCGGTGCCCGACGGTCCCGGACTCGGCGTCGGCATCGACGAGGACGCGCTCGCGGACGCGAGCCGGGAGCCCGACTGGCACAACCCGATCTGGCGGCGGGCCGACGGCAGCGTCGCCGAGTGGTGACCCGTCCACTCTGAGAGGTCAGAAGGCCTTTACGTCCGGTAGCGAACCGTAGAGTATGAACCGACCCTCCAGACGGCGTCTCCTCGCCGCGACTGGTGCGGCCGCGGCATCGTTCTCCATCGCCGGCTGTTCGTCCAACTCCGGCGACGGCGACAGCACACCGACCGGGACGACGGCCCCGACGACCGATGGGAACGCAACGGACGAGCCGACGACCGGGAACGGTGACACCACCGGAACCGGCGAGGCTGTCGACGTCGACCAGCTCCGTCGCTGGGTGCCCGCGTCGGACGCCTTCGAGTTCGAGATCCCCGCGACGGTCCTGTACGACGCGGACTTCGAGGCCATCGGCGAGCGAACCGACGACTTCTACCAGGGGACGTACGACCAGATCGCCCAGACCCTCATGGGACCGAACCTGGCCAGCATCGTCCCCGCCGAGGACCGCGTCCGGACCGTCCAGGTCGCCTCTGCGGCGACGGTTCTCCTCCAGACGTCGATGGGTGCCGACGAACTGGGGAGTGCGCTCACCGAGGCCGGTCTCTCCGAGAGCGGACCCGAGGGCGACGCCACGCTGTACGAGGGCACGCTCAACGGGAGCCAGACGACGACGGCGGTCGTCGGTTCAGTCGTCGTCCAGGCCTTCGGCGAGAACGCGTCGGGGACGGTCTCAGCCGTGCTCGACGCCCGGTCCGGCGAGGTGGCACGTGCACTCGACGAGGACGAGGCGGTCGCAGCTATCGTCGACGGGATCGGCGACAGCGACCTCCTCGTCGCCTCCGGGCGCGGCGACGACACACCCGCGGGAGACCCCTCGCTCGACGGCGCGACCGCGCTCGGCTACGGCTGGGAGTTCGGTGCAGACGACAGCGACCTCACGCTCGCCGTCGCCTACGCCGACGGTGAGTCCGGGGACCCCGCGGCCGTCGCCTCGTACTTCGGCGAACAGTCGGGCTTCGGTGACTACGACGGAATCGAGGGCTCGGCCGAGGGTGACCTCGTCCTCGTCACCGGTACCATCGCGACGGACGAGTTCGACCTGCTCTCGCCCGGGACGCCCGGGGAGTCGTCGGGTTCCGAGGCACCGCGGGTCCAGTTCGCCTTCGAGTTCGGCGACGGGACGATGACGGTCACCCACGAGGGCGGCGACACCGTCCAGGCGTCGGCCCTCGGCGTGCGCGTCGGCGACAGCCAGGCCGAGAGCCAGTTCGCGGACGAGTACGAGGAGGTCAGCGCCGGCGACAGCCTCACGGTCGACGTCTCGGGGGTCGAGAGCGGAACCCAGGTCCTCGTCGTCTGGACCGACGGACAGAACGGGGCCATCCTCGCCCAGACACAGGTCCCCTGACGGTCGAACCGCGACGCGACGTCGACAGCTATTTTCGGTCCGATTTCGAACATGTCCGTCATGCGAACGCCCTCCAGACGACAGCTACTCGCGAGCATCGGCTCGACGACCGCCGCGCTCTCGGTCGCCGGCTGTCTGGACGACACAGAGACCCCCACGGGCGGGTCGACGACCGGGAGCGACTCCACCACGGACACGACGACGGCGGACCCGTCCACCGGGACCGCGACCGAGACCGTGGACCGGGGCTTCCGGTCGTGGATTCCGGAGCCGGCGGCGCTCGACAGCGAGACGGCGACGCTGTACGACGCCGACCTCGCCGCCCTCTGGGCACACCGTGACTCGCTCCCGCGGAACGCCTTCGAGAACTTCGCCGGCACGCTCGCCACGGCGGAGGGCCCGACCCTCGTCGGTGCGACCCGCTGGGAGGAGTCCGTCCGGCTGTACGGCGACCAGCTCCTCCTCGTCCGGACGAGCCTGTCGGAGTCGGAGTTGGCCGCCGCACTGGGGCCGACCCGGTTCTCCGCGACGGGGGAGTACGACGGCGTCACGCTGTACGAACGGTCCGACGCCACGGCAACGACGACTGAGGGAGGCGCTGGTCCCGGGACCGCCGACCGCCGTCGCGAGACCGTCGCCGCCGTCGATGGCGTCCTCGTCCGGGGCTTCGGTCCGGGCGGACGGGACCGCGTCGAGACGGTGCTGGACCGGCGCGCCGGCGACGGCGAGGGGTTGATCGCCAGCAGCGACACGGTCCCCGCACTCTACGACCGGACGAGCGGGAGCGACATGCGCGTCCTCGATCCACCGCTGGCGAGCGACGCTCCGCCGGCACTCCGTGAGGCGTCCCGGTTCCTCTACGCCTGGGAGCTGTCGCCGTCGGAGACGACGTTCTCGGTCGCCGCGGCGTACGGGGACGGCGTGGACCGGACGGCCGGCGAACTGGCCGACGCCATCGCGTCCGTCACGCCGGACCGCTACGGCGGGTTCGAGGGGACCACCGAGGGCGAGGTCACCGTCACGACCGGGACGGTCCCCACCGACTCGTTCGACCCCTTCGGCGGGAGCACGGACTCGGGCTCGCAGCCGACGGCCCCGCAGGTCAGTTTCGACTTCGAGTACGACGCCGATGCCGGAACGGTCACCATCGCCCACGCCGGCGGCGAGGCTGCCCGGGCGGACCTGCTCACTGTCGACGTCGAGGGTCGACCGACGCCGACACAGTTCACCGACGAGTACGACGAACTCACTGCCGGCGACGGCATCACGGTCGACGTGAGCGGGGTGGAACAGGGCTCCGTGCTGCACATCGTCTGGACCAGCCCCGACGGCGACGCCGCCCAGGTGATCGTGGAGTTCGGGCTGCCGTAGGGCGGAGGGTGGCGGCCGCTGTAGCGGGCTCTGGCGCGGATGACGGACACGGGACGGTCGGCGGCTCGAAGAACAGCGGCGGGAGCCGGCTCAGAGCACGATGCTCTTCTTCCGCATGAACGCGTGGATGGAGGCGTCGATGCCCTCGCGGCCGATGCCGGAGTCGCGGTTGCCGCCGAACGGGATGTCGCCGAGGCCGTGGCTCGGGGCACCGTTGATGCGGACCGCACCGGCGTCGACCACGTCGGCCAGCCGCATCGCGCGGTCGTAGTCGGCGGTGAACACGCAGGCGTCGAGCGCGAGGTCGCCGCCGTTGGCGATGTCGACGGCTTCGTCCTCGTCGGCGACCGAGGTGACCGCACAGACCGGGCCGAACTGCTCTTCCTGCAGGATGCGGGCGTCGTGGGGCACGTCGGCGAGCAGCGTCGGCTCGTAGGTGAGGCCGTCGCGGCCGCCGCCGCGGACGAGCGTCGCACCCTTCTCGAGGGCGTCGTCGACGAGCTCCTCGACCCAGTCAGCCTGGTCCTCGGAGATGAGCGGGCCGAGGTCGGTGTCCTCGTCGAACAGGTCGCCCTGCGTCCAGTCGTCCATCGCGTCGTCGATGCGGGCGACGAGGTCGTCGTGGATCTCACCGTGGGCGAGCACGCGGGAGACGGCCGAGCAGCGCTGGCCGGCGTACTTGAGCGAGCCCTTCGCGGCGGCCGCGGCGGCCTCGTCGAGGTCGGCGTCGGGGAACACGAGTTCCGGAGCGTTCCCGCCGAGCTCCATGTGCAGGTTGACCATCCCGGACTCGTAGGCGACGTGCTTGCCCGCGCCCGAGGAGCCGGTCATCGCGATGGCGTTGACGCGGTCGTCGCCGGCGAGCACGTCGCCGATGTCGGAGCCGCGGCCGGTGACGAGGTTGATGGCTCCGTCGGGGACCACGTCGCGCATCACGTCGGCGAGGATGGCCGCGCTGACGGGCGTCTTCGTCGCGGGCTTGAGCACGATGCTGTTGCCGGCGGCGAGCGCGGGTGCGACCTGGAGTGCGGTCGTCGCGAGCGGGTAGTTGTACGGCGTGATGCAGAGGACGGTGCCGATGGGCTCGTGCTTCACGACGGCCTCCCAGCCCTCGTGGCCGCTGGTGGTGCCCTCGCGGAACTGGCCCTTGATGTGGCGGATCTCCTCGGCGGCGCGGCGGAAGCGCTCGGCGGCGCTGCCGACCTCGCCGCGGGCGCTCCCGATGGGCTTGCCTGCCTCGCGGACGATGACCTCCGCGACCTCCTCGGTCCGGGCCTCCAGCCGGTCCGCGATCTCCTCGCACCACTCGCCGCGCTGGACGATGGTCGTCTCGCGCATCGTCGCCTCCGCGCGCTGGGCGGCGGCGAGTGCCTCCTCGGCCTGCTCGGGCGTGGCCGCGACGACCTCCGCGAAGTGGCCGCCGTCGGCGAGGTCCGTCACCGGGATGACCTCCGCGCCGTCGACCCACTCGCCGTCGACGAGCAACCGTTCCTTTCGCTGTGCGGTTCTGGTAGCCATACTCACTGCAACGGAGCCGGAGCACAAAAATTTACTCATGGGTGAATAAAGAGCGACGGAGTGGGAGTAAAGAATACGGAGTTGGGTGATGAACACTAATTGGTCCGCGAGAGACAAACAGAGTTTAGGATAGCCAAAGAATTATTTGATTGGTGTGAGCTTTTAAGTGGGTGGCGGACGAAGATACGGCTGCAATGAGCACCCAGAAGACGGTCCTTCAGGAGGCGGGTACAGTCGAGGAGAGTTCACTACGGCTCGACGTCGAGAAGGCGGAGCAGATAATCGACGCGCTGAACACGGACCTGGCCGCGACGTACACGTTCTACCACCAGATCCGCAAGCACCACTGGAACGTCGAGGGGGCGGAGTTCCGCGACCTCCACATCTTCCTCGGCGATTTCGCCGAGGAGCTGGAGGCGGCGGCCGACGAGCAGGCCGAGCGACTCCAGGCGCTCGGGGGCGTCCCCGTCGCCGGGATGGCGGCCCTCGCGGAGCGCTCGCCCGTCGAGCCCGAGGACGAGGACGTCTACGACATCCGTACCTCGCTGGAGAACGACCTGGAGATGGGCGGCGACATCATCGAGACGATGCGGGAGCACGTCGAGGTCGCCCAGAACCTCGGCGACCACGCGACGGCGCACATCCTCCGCGAGGAGCTCACCGGACTCGAGGAGAACGTCCACCACCTGGAGCACTATCTCGAAGACGACTCGCTGAAGCAGTAGGACCGGGCGACTCGCCGAAGCAGTAGCACCGGACGTATCGGCCGTCGAGGTGGCCGGTCCCGTCCGTTATCGCCGAACGTCGACCGTCAGATCCGTTGCGATCCAGGCGTCGGTGTTGTCGTCCTGGGAGAAGACGACCCTCCCTGGCGCGGTCTCGTTCGCCCTGACGACGGTTTCTTCGGTGGATTCCCCACGCGACGTTTGACTCATCACTCGTGATTAGGCGGGCCTAAAGCAATAATGGTTTTGGTTCGCCTAAACGACGGTCCCCCACGTTGAGGTGCTCGGCAGCCGTACCCCCGGACAGAGCCATGCAGTTCACCGTCGTCCAGGGCGACATCGCCGCACAGTCCGCCGACGCACTCGTGAACGCCGCCGGTACGAGCCTCCGGATGGGGTCGGGCGTCGCCGGCGCGCTCCGCCGGGGTGCGGGCGGCGACATCAACGAGGCCGCGATGGCGAAGGGACCGGTCGACCTCGGCGAGGTCGCGGTCACTGACGCGTTCGACCTCGACGCCGACTGCGTCGTCCACGCCGCCGCGATGCCCCACTACGGCGACGGCAAGGCGACCGAGCGGAGCATCCGCGACGCGACGCGGAACGCGCTGGCGGCCGCCGACGGGCGCGGCTGCGAGTCGCTCGTGATTCCGGCGCTCGGCTGTGGCGTCGCCGGCTTCGACCTGCGCGAGGGGGCACGGCTCATCTGCGGGGAGCTCGACGCCTTCGAGCCCGAACATCTGCAGGACGTCCGGTTCATCGCCTACAGCGACGACGAGTACGCGACGGTGCGGGCGGTCGCGAGCGAGTTCGACTGACCGCCGGCCCGCGCCCCCGACCCGGACCTACCCGCGTCGCTCGGCGACCACGACGAGGAGGAGCCCGAGGAGCCAGACCCCCGTGAGCCCGAGCAGGTCGGCGTTCGGACCACGCCAGAAGTAGAGCCCGTACTCGCCGAGTCCGCCGACGAGGAGCAGGAGCCCACCCACCGCTCGGGTGGAGACACCGACGCCGTCCGCGAGGACGTACGCGCCCCAGGCGACGAGGACCGCCGGGAGGAACAGGTAGCCGGCGGCGACCGCCGGCGGGTCCCCCAGCAGCACCGCGACGACGACGGACACCGCCCAGAGGCCGACTCCCAGGACGAGGAACCGGTTCTCCACGAGTCGGTCGATGGGGGTTCGGTCAGCCATGTCGTCGGTCGGTTCGGTCGGCCGGTGCAAGTAGCTCCCGGTTCGGCCCCTGGCGTTCCGACGGTGCCGTCACTCGTGGCCCGAGACGCGGACCGGCTCGTAGGGCTCCTCCAGCCACGCGACGTCGCTGTGGCTGAGGTCCACGTCGAGCGCCTCGACGGCCTGCTCCAGGTGCTCGATGCTGGTCGTGCCGACGATGGGTGCGTCGACGACGTCCTTCGAGAACAGCCACGCGAGGCCGATCTGGGCCATCGTCACGCCGTGCTCGGCGGCGAGTTCCTGCACGCGCTCGTTGATCTCCCGGCCGCCGCCCTCGAAGTAGGGGTGGCCGCGGGCGTGCTCGTCGCGCTCGCCGCGGGCCGTCGCGTCGTACTCCTCGTGCGGCCGTGCGAGGTAGCCCCGTGCCAGCGGCGACCAGGGTATGACGCCGACGTTCTCCTTCGCACAGAGCGGGAGCATCTCCCGTTCCTCCTCGCGGTAGAGCAGGTTGTAGTGGTTCTGCATGGTGACGAACCGCTCCGTGCCGAGGCGGTCTGCCGTGTACAGGGACTCGGCGAACTGGTGGGCCCACATCGACGACCCGCCGATGTAGCGGACCTGCCCGCGCCGTACCGCGTCGTCGAGCGCGCGCAGCGTCGTCTCGATCGGTGTGTCGTCGTCCCATCGGTGGATCTGGTAGAGGTCCACGGTGTCCATCCCCAGCCGGTCGAGGCTGTTCTGTAGCTCCTGCTCGATGGCCTTCCGGGAGAGTCCACCGGAGTTCGGGTCGTCCTCGTCCATCTGGAAGTAGCCCTTCGTGGCGACGACGGCCTCGTCGCGCTGCCCGTCGAGTGCCTCGCCGAGGATGCGCTCGGACTCGCCCTTCGAGTACATGTTCGCGGTGTCGAAGAAGTTGATGCCGAGGTCGAGCGCGCGGTCGACCAGCTCCTTTCCGTCGTCCTCGTCGAGGACCCAGCCGCGCCAGTCGGGGTCGCCGAAGCTCATGCAGCCGAGGCAGATGCGACTGACCTCCAGTCCGGTGTCGCCGAGAGTAGTGTACTCCATGGCGGCCCCACGGGCCGGGGGGCCAAAAACGTGAGCGGAACGCTTATTTTCGGGGTGGGAGCACCACGACACATGTCGGCATATCGGAATACCCTCCTCGCACTGTCCGTTCTCCTGCTCTGTTCGGCCGGCCTCGCCGTCGCTGACACGCCCGCACAGACAACCGACGAGGGCCCGAACGTCACCGTCTCGGGGCCGGACCGGGCCGTCTACAACGCCACGTCGACGTTCGAGGTGGCCGTGCGGAACGCGAGCGGCGAGGTCTCGGTGGAGTGGACGTTCCCCGACGGTTCGACCGCGGAGACGCGACAGGCGAGCTACCGGTTCCAGCAGGAGGGCAACGTGACGGTGACCGTCGCGGTCACCGACGGAACCGGGACGACGACGCGGACGCTCGACTACGAGGTGTTCCGGTACACCTCGGGGAAGGGTGACTCGCAGGCACTGCCGGCACTCGGGATGCTCGGGATCTCAGTCGGCTTCATGGGCCTCGTCGTCGCGCTCTACTTCAAGGTCCTCCCCTGGTTCTACCGGAACATCTAGAGGCCTTCTGGGTCGATGAACTGGACGCCGAGCCGGACCGCGAGGTAGGCCAGGATGCCCAGACAGGCGTAGACCACGGCGAACGCCCACGTCCACTCGCCGGGGCTGCCGATGGCCAGCCGGGCGACCGTGTTCGCGGGATGCTCGGGCAGCAGACCGGCGACCGTGATGGCCCCGAGCACGCCCGTCGAGTAGAGGAACTGCGCCTGCCGACGGTCCGCCGCTGCGAGGGCGATGCCGATACCGACGGAGACGACGAGTACGGCCAGCGCACCGACGAGCCCGACGAGGACGAGGGGGTTCGAGATACCGGTGCCGTTGAACCAGAGCAGCCCGAGCCAGAGCGCCGCCTGCACGGGTGCGAGTGTCGCCGTCGCGAGCAGCTTCGCGTCGACGATGTCGCCCAGCGTGACGGGAGCCACGCGGAGCAGCTCCAGCGTCCCGCGCTGGCTCTCCTCGGTCAGCGAGTCGACCGCGATGGACCCGGAGATGAAGACGGGCAGGAACAGCAGCAGCGGCACCAGCACGGTGTAGGTGAACCCGAAGTACGGACTGGAGCCCTGCTTGGGCGGCACGTCGAGCACCTCGCGGTCGAGGCTGGTCCGGTACTCCTGTCGGAGGTTCTCCTCCATCGCCTGCAGCGTCTCGCGCACCTGGACGATGATGACCGTCGTACGCAGGTTCTCGTCGGGCACCGTGGCCTGGACCGCCACCGTCCCGTTGCCGGTGTGTGTCGCGACCATCACGGCGTCGACGCGCCAGTTCCGGAACCCCTCGCGGGCACCCTCCGCGGACTCGTACTGGACGACCTCGATGCTGTCGTCGTTCCCGACGACCTCGATGACCTCGTCGGAGGCGTTGCCGCCGACGGCCATCTGGAGCGTGTAGCCCTCGACGCTCCCCGGGTCGTAGAGCGAGACGAGCCCGACGACGAGGAACGAGGAGAACGACGCCACGAACAGCTGGATGCACAGCGCGAGCACGATGGTCTTCTCGGAGCGGAGCGACGCGACCTCCCGCTTCGCGATGGCGAGCCGGGCGCGGATGGAGGCGCGACGGCCCCCGCCACCACCGGTCTCATCGCCGTCGTCGCCCACGTGGTGGGTCGGCGGGCCGTCACGCGACAAGGCCGGACACCCCCAGGTTGTACAGCAGGTGGACGACGACGGCGACGCAGAACGCCCCGACGTACGCCCGTCGCGACCGCTGTGCACCGAGCGCCGAGATGGTCGCCGTCACGGTGTGCAGCAGCAGCGGGAGCGCCAGTAACCCGAGCGCGAGCAGCGGGTCGACGCCGCCGACCGCCGCGTCCGGGAACGCGCTCTGTCCCTCGGGGAGCGTCTGGAGCTGGACGAGCTGGACGAGCAGCGTCAGCTTCTCGGCGAGGAAGAACCCGACGCCGCTCGCGATACCGAGGACGACCGCTGTCCTCTTCGAGCGTTCGAACCGGGCGTACTCGAAGCCCGCGTAGACGTGGATACTCTTCGCGAACTCCTCGATGAGCGCGACGGTGAGGAACAGCGCGGGGATCGAGACCGAGCGCGGGAGGATGAACACCAGCGCGATGGCGAGCAACTCCGCGAGGAAGACGAACGGGAGCAACAGCATCGTCACGAGGAGCACCGACGAGACGCTCCGGACCCGCGTCGCGATGGCGTCGAGCGCCTTCCGGTGGACCGCGCGCTGGCTGAACATGTCCTCCTCGCGGTAGGTGCCCGCGCCGATGGTGAACAGCACGAGCGACGTGAGCAGGAACGGCAGCGTCGCGAACGCGAACTCGCCGAGACCGATGGACTGGCCCTGCAGGTCCATCACGACGACGGTCAGCGGCGAGATGAGCGCGATGGGCGTCACGTCGGTGAAGATGGCCGGGACGAACACGTAGGAGGTGAGGAACACCGACACCGCGATGGTGACGAACGTGAGCTCCTTGAACGACCGGGCGAACATCCCGCCGACGAACGTCGACGAGAGGAACAGCAGCGCGATGGGGACGACCGCGCCGACGGATGCCGGGCCACCGCCGATGGCCCAGGCGATACCGACCGTCACGGCGAGCAGTCCGAGGAAGTACGGCAGCGTCTTCCCGGCGATGATGTCCCGACGGGAGACGGGAGCGACGAGCAGCAGCTCGCCACGGCGGTTGATGCGCTCGTTGATGATGGTGCTGCCGTACGCCTGGATGACGAAGTTCATCGGGACGATGAACAGGAACGCGAGCACGAGCGAGCTGAACGGGAACGGCGGGCTGATGCTGCTCGGGTCGCCCGAGCTGGTGCCGCTGCCGAAGCCGCCACTGCCGCCGAGGTTCGGGGCCGCGATGCCGTCGTCGCCGCCGGAGTCGGAGCCTCCATCCGTGCCACCCCCACCGCTTCCGGCATCGTCGTCGTCGTCGCCGCTGCCCGTGCTGGTGCCGGTCCCGCCGTCGCTGGTTTCGTCCGTGCCGGCGTCGGTGCCCGCCTCGCCGCCGGACCCGAACGTCGTTCCACCGCGGGACTCGTAGCTCACGTCGACGACCACGGGGAAGGCGGCGCTCTGGTTGTCGTCCAGCCGCATCTGGCCGTCGTTGTACTCGACCACCGCCGACCGGAACTCGGCGTAGGCGGCCCGGCCCTTCCGCGTCGAGCGGGGGATGGGCGGGCCGCGTTCGGTCACGAGAACGTCGATCTCGCCGTTGTTCAACGCGGCGGCGGAGGCGTGGTCCGGTCTGGCCGCGAACTGCGAGCTCTCCTGGACGACGTCGTAGTACGGGTTTCCGGGTTCGACCCCGACACGGTAGATGCCGTCGTCGAGGCCGGGTCCCTGGGCGATGACGACCGGCGCGGCGAGTCCACCCACGACGAGCAGGAGGATGGCGACGGCCGCGGTCCGCCGGTCGACGGTGCCGGCGCTCTTCTCGACCTCCCAGCGGGCGATTCGGAGGGTCTTGCGCGGCGAGAGCGGCGGCCAGCCGTCGCGGAGTCGGGACGGGAGCGAGCGGAGACGTGAGGTGACTGCGGTGAGGCGCGAGCCCCGCGTCACGTCTCCGCCTCCACGGTCCGCTCGCGCTCGCCCTCGCTCGCCTGCTCCGGGGTCTCGTCGGCGATGTCGAGGAAGATGTCCTCCAGGCTCGGGTCGCGGGTCTGGATGTCGACGACCGAGCCCCCGCGTGCACCGGCCTGCGACCGCAGCGCCTCGACGGCGTCCATGTCGCCGACCACCGACTCGTAGCGCTCGTCGCCGGCCGGCTCCGAGCCGTCGAGTGCCACGTCGGTGTAGACGTGGTACGACGTCGAGCCGTGCTCGCGGCGGATCTCGTCCAGCGTGCCCCGTGCGATGATCTCGCCGTGGTTCATCACGATGACGCGGTCGCAGATGCTCTCGACGTGGTAGAGGTTGTGCGCCGAGAAGACGATGGTCTTGCCCTGTTCGGCGAGCTGTTCGGTGAACTCGATGATGTAGTTCGTCGTCAGCGGGTCCAGGCCCGACGCGGGCTCGTCGTAGATGAGCACGTCGGGGTCGTTGACGAGCGACCGGGCGATGGCGACCTTCCGCTTCATCCCCTTCGACATGTCGCCGATGCGGCGCTCGCGATGTTCGAGGTCGAGCCGGTCGAGTGCCTCCGTGATGCGCTCGCCGGCCACGTCGCCCGGAACGTCGTAGAGGTCCGCGAAGAACTCGAGGTAGGCGGTCGCCGTCATCTCCTCGTACAGCGGCGACTCCTCGGGGAGGAAGCCGAGGTTCCGTCGCATCTCGGGGTCGTCGGCCGCGAGTCCCGCGACCGAGACGGTCCCGCTCGTCGGTTCGACGAGCCCCGCGAGCGTCTTGAGCGTCGTCGTCTTGCCGGCCCCGTTCGGCCCGACCACACCGAAGACCTCGCCACGGCCCACCGAGAACGTGCTGCCGTCGACCGCGACGAACCCGTCGTACTCTTTGCGGAGGTCCTCGACCGTGATCATCCGTTGTCACCTGCCAAGAACCCGTGAGATTTGAAGATACCGGCCCCGTCTATCGTTTCCGTTGACACGATCCGGGGACGGAGCCGTCGACAGCACCCCCGACGGTACGCTTATCGGGGCCGGAACCCCAGTGTCGGGCGTGTCCGAGGGAACGACGGTCCGGCTCGGCTCGACCCCCGACGGCGGCCGCATCGAGGTCGCCCGCGAGGTTCCCGTCGACCACCGCCGCGCGTGGGAACTGCTGACGGATACGTGGCGCTGGCCCGAGTGGGGGCCGACCGTCCGGGACGTGGACGCACCGACGCGGTTCATCTCGGCGGGGAGTCACGGCAGCGTGAACGTCCTCGGCGCAGTGTGGGTCCCCTACGAGATAACGACCTGCGGGGACGGCCGCTGGACGTGGGACGTGGCGCGTGTTCCGGCGACGGGCCACCGCGTCGAGCCGATCGGTGAGAACCGCTGTCGTGTCGTCTTCGAGGTCCCACCGCTCGCGGCGGGCTACGTGCCGGTCTGCCGACGCGCGCTGAAGAAGATCGAGGCGATCCTGCTCGCGGACGAGCGCTGACTCTCCCGCGATAACCGGCTGCCAGTGCTCCTCAGAACAGCGGCGCGACGGCGGCAGCCGCGAGCTCACCGGTCGCGATGCTGTACTCCCAGCCCGTGCCTGCGAGCACGAGGAAGGCGAGCGCCGCACCCAGCATGACGACGTTCTTCAGGAACGCCGTCATCTCGTTCTGCTGCTGTTCGGGGTCGTCCATCGCCCAGAAGTCGTGCATCAGCGGCGTGGTCACGACGAGGAAGACGGCGATGGCCCCCGCGCCGATGGCCGGGTAGAACCCCAGCGCGATGGAGAGCCCGCCGAACAGGAGCATCCCGCCGGTGAACGGGACCATGAGCCCCGGCGCGGGGACGCCCTTCATCCCGGCGTAGCCCGCCATGTCCTCGGCGTTCATGAAGTGGTTCAGGCCCATGAACGCGACGACGCCCCCGACGAGCACCCGCCCGACGAGGAAGACGACGGCCGCGGTACCGGTGATCTCGAGCGTCATTGGCGCTCCTCCGTGCGGTTCTGGGTCGTCCGGGTCGATGCGAGTAGCGAACTGCAATCTGGTTTCATTACGTTACCTGGTTCGATTCCGAACCTATATATACTTCAGCGGACAATTGAACAACCAGATAACACCGATGTCATCGGAAGCACTCGAATCCGCCGAGAAGAACGTCGCCGCGGAGAAGAACGAGGGCGCGTGTCCCGTCGTCCGGTCGCTCGAACAGATCGGTTCCCAGTGGCGGCTCGTCGTCCTCCACGACCTGCGCGGCGAGGAGAAGCGGTTCAACGAGCTGAAGCGCTCCACCGGCGCGAGCTCGCGGACCCTCTCGCGCGTGCTCGACGACCTCGCCGACCTCGGCTTCGTGGAGCGTCGCGTCGAGGCCGACGCGCCCATCGCCTCCTACTACAGCCTCACCGACAAGGGCGAGTCGCTCTGTCCCGTCTTCGACGAGATCGAGGACTGGGCCACCGACTGGCTCTGAGATGGCGGCGGACCTCGAGGAGAAGACCGACCGCTACCACGACCTGCTCGCCGATGCCATCGAGGAGGTGACCGTCTCGGCACCCGAGGACACGCCGATGGGCGTGGCCGCACTCGACTGTCTGGAGATGGCGGCGTCGTACCTCGACGACGGCGAGCACTTCCGCGAGAACGACGACCTCGTGAACGCGCTGGCTGCGTTCTCATACGGTCATGCGTGGCTCGACGCGGGGGCGCGGGTCGGGCTGTTCGACGTCCCCCGCGAGGGCCACCTGTTCACGGTCTGAGGACCCCGTTCCCGTCCCTACTTCTCGAGTTCGCCCGAGAGCACGTCGTGGACGATTCCCTCGAGCAGCGGCAGCGCCCGCTCCGCGTCGGCGACCGGAATCGACTCGTCGACGGTGTGGGCCTCCGAGAGCGAGCCCGGCCCCCAGACGACCGCCGGGACGCCGTCGGCGACGAACTCCCGGGCGTCGGTCGCCGCGGCCATCCCCCACGGCTCGGCCGGTGCGAGGTCGCCGGTTCGAGCGCGGACGAGTTCGGCGAGCGGGTGGTCCGGTTCGATGCCCGCCGAGCCGTAGTGCTGGACCGTCTCCCGGTCGGTGACGACGCCGTCCGCACGTTCGGCGGCGGCCAGCAGGTCGTCGACCTCGCGGTCCACGTCCTCGATGGACTCCTCGGGGAGGATGCGGCGGTCGAGCAGGAACTCGGCACGGGCGGGGACGACGGCCATGTTCGAGCCGGTGCCGGCCTCGAAGGCGGTGACGTTCGCGTACGCCTTCCCGACGAGTGGGTCGCTGCGTTCGCGGAGTCGCGCGTCGTACTCGTCGATGCGGTCCATCAGGGCACGGGCCTGCGCGATGGCGTTCGTCCCCTCGTCGGGGTTGCTCGCGTGGGTCGACTCGCCGTGGACGCCGACCCGGTAGGTGACGACGCCCTTCGCGCTCGTCGCGACGCGGAACTCGGTCGGTTCGAGGACGACGGCGTAGTCGCCGCCGTACCCCTCGTCGACGAGGGTCCGGGTCCCGGGCAGCCCGGTCTCCTCGCCGGCGGCGGCGTGGACGACGAGCGTCCCGGGGAGGTCCTCGCCCCCGGCCAGCTCGGCAGCGCGGTTCCGGGCGACGACCATCGCCAGCGCGAGGCCGGTCTTCATGTCCGCGCTGCCGCGACCCCACAGCCGACCCTCGTCGACCTCGCCGCCGAACGGGTCGTGTTCCCAGTCGCCGGGGTCGTCAGCCGGCACCACGTCGGTGTGGCCGTTCAGCACGAGCGTCGGGCCGCCGGAGCCGACGGTCGCGACCGCGTTCGGACGGTCGGTGCCGGGCGTCGGGACCAGCTCGGCCTCGACGCCGTGTTCGGTGAACCAGTCGACGACGTACTCGGCGCAGGGCCGTTCGTTCCCCGGCGGGTTCTCCGAGGCGATGCGGACGAGACGGGCTGCGAGCGCGACCACGTCGGTCGGGAACTCGTCGGTGTCGGGCTGCTCGCCCATGGCTCAGTCGAACGCGGCGTCGAGGGCCTGTTCCAGGTCGGCGAGGAGGTCCTCGTGGTGCTCGATGCCGACGCTCAACCGGACGAGGCCCTCGTCGATGCCGGCCTCGGCGAGCTCCTCGGGCGAGAGGTCCTGATGGGTCATCAGCGCGGGTACCTCGACGAGGCTCTCGACGCCGCCGAGGCTCTCGGCGAGCGCGAACACCTCCAGCCCAGCCGCGAACTCGGCGACGGTGTCGCGGTCGCCGTCGAGCTCGAACGCCACCATCCCGCCGAAGTCGGCCATCTGCCGGGCGGCGACCTCGTGGTTCGGGTGCGACTCGAGCCCGGGGTAGTACACCGGGTCGACGCCGGGGTGGTCGTCGAGGAACTCCGCGACGGCCCGGGCGTTCCGGCAGTGGCGGTCCATCCGGGTCGAGAGCGTCTTCATCCCCCGCAGCACGAGGAAGGAGTCGAACGGCCCCAGGATGGCACCCCGGGTGTACTGGGTGTACTCGATCTCCTCGGCGACGCTCTGGTCGTTCGTGGCGACCGCGCCGGCGAGCACGTCGGAGTGCCCGCCCTGGTACTTCGTCAGCGACTCGACGACGATGTCCGCCCCGAGTTCGAGCGGACGCTGGAGGTACGGCGACGCGAACGTGTTGTCGTTCGCGAGCAGCGCGTCGTGCTCGTGGGCCGCCTCGGCGGCCGCCTCGATGTCGCCGACCCGGAGCACCGGGTTCGTCGGTGTCTCGAAGTAGACCAGCTCGGTGTCCGGCCCGATGGCCTCGGCGATGGCGTCGGCGTCGTTCACCGGGACGTGCGTCGTCTCGATGCCGTACTCCGAGTAGACGTCCGCGAGCAGGTCGTGCGTCTCGGCGTAGAGGTTCTTGGCGGCGACGACGTGGTCGCCCGGCGAGAGCGTCGAGGCGAACACCGCGTCGATGGCGGCCATCCCGCTGGCGAACGCGAAGGCGTGCTCACCACCCTCCAGCATCGCGAACGACTCCTCGAGCGCGCCACGGGTCGGCGCGGACATCCGCGAGTAGCGGTGCTCGCTCTGCTGTTCGGTCGGCGACGCGTACTCGTACGTCGCGTTCGCGTAGATCGGGGGCATCATCGCCCCGTACTGGTCGTTCCTGACGTGTGAGTGCACTTCCCGTGTCTCGAAGTGACGGTCGTCCATACGCCACCCACAACGGTTTCCGATTTATACGTGTCCCCCGCTGCAGGGTCTGCCGATGCCTGGTCATCGGAGCGTGGTTCACATCGGCCGTTGGCGATGGAATTACATGGGGTGCCCGTGACGGGTCGTACTGATGGAGGCCGTTCTCTGGTACGTGATGACCGGGACCCGTGGTGGTGAGAACCGGGTCCGTATCCTCCGTGCCATCGACGAGCGGCCGCGCAACGCGAACAGGCTCGCCGAGGAGCTGGACCTGGACTACAAGACGGTCCGGCACCACCTCGACGTGCTGCTGGAGAACGACATCGTGGAGAACAGCGGCGACGAGTACGGCGCGGTGTACCTCCCGACGGAACAGGCGCGTGACCACTGGGACACGGTCGAGCAGATCATCGAACAGGTGGAGTGAGCACTACTATGGCCGAAATTGGGAAAGAGTATTTCATCGGACTGTCCGAAGGTGGGTACAGATGAGTATCTGGGTGGACCTGGCGAAGGTTTCGACCGGCGTCAACGTGCTGTTGCTGCTGGTGCTCGGGTACATCTGGGGTCGCAACTGGCTGAAGTTCCGCTCGAAGCACACGCTCGGCCTGCTCATATTCTCCGTGTTCCTGCTGGCGGAGAACGCCCTCGTGCTGTACTACTACCTCGTGGACCCGACGCTGTCGGGCTGGTGGCACGACCAGGTATCGGTGGTCTGGCGGGCGCAGATGATCATCCACGGGCTCCAGTCGTTCGGCCTCGCCTTCCTCGTCTGGGTCAGCTGGGACTGATCCCCCGGGATACCCGGCGAGCCGAGACGACCGGATAGTTACCAGAAGCCTTTTTATTGGCGTGTCGTGTCGACCCGGGCAGTTCTGACCGGGTCGGCTGGGGAGAGAACCACGATACAGCGGCGACATATGGAACGGAATTGGGTGAGAGCCGGGCCGCAGTTCGGAAAATCCCTTTTTAATACGTTGCCGTCGGTCGTGGTATGCGGGACAGATTGACAGTACTGATAGTCGTCGTCGCACTCTGCACCAGCGCGGTCGCGGGTGTGGCGGCGGCAGGCACCGACACGACGGCCGAGTCGAACCACGCCTCGGTGACGTTCGAAGCACAGACCTCCGGCGGCCACACGGTGACCGTCGACGAGGTGACGCTGGCGGACGGTGGCTTCGTGACCATCCACGACGCGAGCGTCACGGAGGGCAACGTGTTCGGGAGCGTCCTCGGTACGTCCCAGTACCTCGAGGCGGGGACTCACGAGGACGTGACCATCACGCTGGACGACCCGGTGAGCGAGGACGCGACGCTCGTCGCGATGCCCCACCGTGACACCGACGGCGACCGCACGTACTCCTTCGTCGCCTCGAACGGCGAGACCGACGGCCCGTACACGGCTGACGGCAGCGCCGTGGTCGACACGGCCGAGATCACCGTCTCCGCGACGGTCTCGATGGACAACGGCGTGGTCGCGAACGACACCGTCGTCGTCGACCGCGTCGAGCTGAGCGAGGGCGGCTTCGTGACGGTCCACGACGCGACCGTGACCGACGGCGCTGTCTTCGAGAGCATCCGCGGCACCTCCCAGTACCTCGAGGCTGGCGTCCACGAGAACGTCCGCGTGACGCTCGAGGAACCGCTGACCGAGGACACGACGCTGGTCCCGATGGCCCACGTGGACAGCGACGGTGACGAGACGTACACCTTCGAGGATAGCGAGGGCGGTGCAGACGGCCCGTTCACGGCGAACGGGAGCGCAGTCGTCGACACGGCCGCGGTCACCATCGGCACCGAGGCGATCGTGCGCTTCGCGAACCAGTCCACCGGCGGCGAGCGCGTCGTCGTGGACGAGGTGTTCCTACCCGAGGGCGGTTTCGTGACGGTCCACGACGCGACCGTGACGGAGGGTGCCGTCTTCGAGAGCATCCGCGGCACCTCCGCGTACCTGGCACCTGGCACGCACGAGGACGTCGAGGTCATCCTCGAGGACCCGGTCACCGAGGACACGACGCTGGTCCCGATGGCGCACATGGACTCCGACGGTGACATGGAGTACACGTTCGAGGAGAGCGAGGGCGGTGCCGACGGCCCGTACACCGCAGACGGGAGTGCGGTCGTGGACACCGGGACGGTGACGCTCGGCGCGAGCGTCGCCATGGCCGACCAGACCTCCGACGGCCGCACGGTCGTCGTCGAGGACGTCGACCTCGCGGAGGGCGGCTTCGTGACCATTCACGACAGCTCGCTGTTCGCGGGTGCGGTGTTCGAGAGCGTCCTCGGCACCTCGGAGTACCTCGAAGCCGGTCACCACGAGGCGGTGACGGTCACGCTCGACCAGCCGATCCGCTCGACGGGGACGCTGGTCCCGATGGCCCACGTGGACTCCGACGGTGATGGGACGTACTCCTTCGCCGAGAGCGAGGGCGAGGCGGACGGCCCGTACACGGACGACGGCGGCGCGGTGGTCGACACCGCCCGCGTGCAGGTCGGCGCGTACGTCAACATGAGCGACCAGGAGACCGACGGCACGACGGTCGTCGTCGACTCGGTCACCCTGCAGGACGGCGGCTTCGTGACGGTCCACGACGCCACGGTGACGGAGGGTGCCGTCTTCGAGAGCATCCGCGGCACCTCCACCTACCTTGCTCCGGGCACGCACGAGGACGTCGAGATCGCGCTCGACGCCCCGCTCGAGGAGGACACGACGCTGGTCCCGATGGCACACGTGGACTCCGACGGTGACGAGACGTACACCTTCGCCGAGGGCGAGGGTGCTGCCGACGGCCCGTACAACTACTTCGGTGGCGCGGTGGTCGACACGGCCAGTGCGACCGTGACCGCCGGGATGGACGACGCCACCGAGACCGACCAGCCCACCGAGACGACCGCGATGGCCGACGGCACGACGATGATGGCGGAGACGACCGCGATGGACGGCACCGACGCTGACGGCGACGCCGACGACGGCGGCTCGCCCGGCTTCGGTATCGCCGTGGCGCTCGTCGCGCTCGTCGCGGCGGCCGGCCTCGCGCGCCGGCGCACCGGACGCTGAGGAAGCGAACTCTTTTATATTTCCACGTCACCGAGTGGCACGGGAGTATTTAAGGGTTTCACTGCTGAGCGCGGAAATCATGTACTCATCGGCGGTTTACTTATAAAGTAAGGACAAGGTTTATATACTTGCCGCCCTAACTATGGGTGAAGAGTACTCCGGCGAGGGCGTCCTTTCTATCTGGCCCGACCGGAGGCGAGCTTCAGGAGATCATCATGAGCGATACAGTAACCACCCGTTTCACGGACGAAACACAGACGACGGAGACCGAGACAGACGAGCGAACGAAGGCGGAGACGAGCGAAGCCGAGACGACCTGCCCCGAGTGCGGCGGTGACGTCCGCTTCGACGCCGAGCACGGCGAGACCGTCTGCACGGAGTGCGGGCTCGTCGTCGACGACCAGAACATCGACCGCGGGCCCGAGTGGCGTGCGTTCGACGCGAGCGAACGCGACTCGAAGTCCCGCGTCGGCGCACCGACGACGAAGATGATGCACGACGACGGCCTGTCGACGAACATCGGCTGGCAGAACAAGGACGCCTACGGGCGCTCGCTGTCCAGCCGCCAGCGCAAGAAGATGCAGCGGCTGCGCACCTGGAACGAGCGCTTCCGCACCCGCGACAGCAAGGAGCGCAACCTGAAACAGGCGCTCGGCGAGATCGACCGCATGGCCAGCTCGCTCGGCCTCCCGAAGAACGTCCGCGAGACCGCGTCGGTCATCTACCGCCGCGCACTCGCGGAGGACCTGCTCCCGGGCCGCTCCATCGAGGGCGTCGCCACCGCCGCGCTGTACGCCGCCGCCCGACAGGCCGGCACGCCGCGCAGCCTCGACGAGATGGCGGTCGTCAGCCGCGTCGACAAGATGGAGCTGACCCGCACGTACCGGTACGTCGTCCGCGAGCTGAAGCTGGAGATCCAGCCCGCAGACCCCGAGAAGTTCGTGCCGCGGTTCGCGAGCGACCTCGGTCTCAGCGACGAGGCCGAGCGCCGGGCGCGCCAGCTGCTCGACAACGCCCGCGACGAGGGCATCCTCTCGGGCAAGTCACCCGTCGGCCTCGCGGCGGCGGCCATCTACGCGGCCGCACTGCTGACCAACGAGAAGGTCACGCAGAGCGAGGTCAGCGACGTGGCCAACATCTCCGAGGTCACCATCCGGAACCGGTACAAGGAGCTGCTCGAGGCCTCCGACACCGGGTTCGCGGCCGCGTAAGGCGGTCCGGACGCCCCGGCTCGAACGCCCGGGGTCGCCCGTGACCGGTGGGTGTAGCCTCAACCTTTTTCTCCCCGCGTGGTGTTATCCCGTGCCATGGTGGAAACCTACGTCCGGCTTCTCTGTCCCGAATGCAACAAGGAGTGGGAGCTGGGACCGGACGAGCTCCCCGGCCCGAAGCGCAACTACAGCTGTTCGAACTGCCACGCGACGCGTCGCCTGGCGGAGTTCATGCGGACGGAACGCGACCTCGAGACCCTGAAACAGCTCCAGTGACTAGAGGTCGGGGACCGCCGAGAGCGCTCCGCAGGCGTCGCACTTCAGCACGGTCGTCCCCTGTTCGGTGACCAGCCGCGTGTCCGGCGACGAACACTCGGTACACCGGACGAACGAGTCGACGTACTCGGCGAGCGCGTCGGCGATCCGTTCCCGCCGGAACTCGCCCTTCAGCCGCGCGCGGCCACGTTCGTCGATGTGACCGCTGGTGCCGAGTTCGTCCTGGAAGAACTTCATGACGTGTGACGGCTCCCGATTGAGCACGTCCGTCGTCTCCCTGAAGTTCTCATAGACGGTCATCTTCCCCTCCTGGCGGACCTCGGCGTCGGGGACGCTGAAGCGCTCGCCCGCGGAGCTGATCTCGGGCGTCTCCTCCATCGCGCGTTCCAGTTGGTCCTCGTAGTCCATACCGACAAGCACGTGCCGATGGAACTAAAATTGCTTCGTACTCGCTCCCGACACCTGCCGTTCGAGCCAGTCGAGCTGGCCCACCAGCTCCCGTGTCCGCTGGCGCTTGATGACCGTCGCATCGAGCACCTGCCCGACGATGGCCACGTCGAGTGCGAACTCGGTCTCGGCGGTCACCTCGCACGATTCCGTATCGCCGGTGACGGTGTACCGGGTGGTCATCGACTCGAAGATACCGTCCGTCTGCTCGAGCTCCAGGGTCTCGCGCTCGTCCGTCGTGACGACGAGGTCGAGCGTGAGTTCGAGCAGCCCGACGTGGTTCGTGATGTGGACGGTGTCGCCGTCGACGACCACCCCATCGAAGCCGGCCGCCTCGGTGAACGCTTCGAGGTCGGCCATCGCGTCCCGAACGGAGTCCGCCGATCCCTCGACCGACCGCGACAGCGAGACGGTGTTCATCGGTGGTGCTTCGTCGCCCCGTCGGAAAAGTCCCGGTGCGAACACCTTCGTCCCGCGCCGCCGCGTTCAGTACGCCGCCTCGAGGACCGCCTCTATCTCCGCCTGTGTCGGGTCGAGGCCCGGCGGCTTGTTCCGCATGAACGAGTCGGCGAGGACGGCCTCGGCGACGGACGGGAACCCGTCGGGCTCCGGACCGTCCACCTCGCAGAGCCGTGTCGGCAGCCCGAGCGAGTCCCGGACCGCGGTGACGCTCTCGACGACGGCGTCGGCCGGGTCGGCTGCGTCGCCGACACCGAGCGCGTCGGCGAGCAGGTCCCGGCGACCGTCGACGTGCTCGAACAGGTACCGGAGGACGTGCGGGACGACGACGGCGTGGGCGACGCCCTGCTGGACCTCGTAGCCGCGCGTGAGCCCGTGACCGAAGGCGTGGACGACCGAGAGCGTCGTCTCGGACGGGCGCGAGATGCCGTACTGGACCAGCGTGGTCCCCTCGACGACCGGTTCGAGCACGTCCGGCGTCGCACCCTCCTGGCCCAGCCGCGGGAGGTGCTCGGCGAGCAGTCGGAGTCCGCGACTGGCCGTGCCGTCTGTCACGGGCGTCCGGGTACTCGCGTACAGCGTCTCGAGGCCCTTGTCGAAGCCGTTCATCGCCGACCCGACGAGCACCGACTCGGGCGTCGTCGCGACGAGTTCCGCGTCACCGACGACGGTGGTCGGCATCAGCCGCTCGTCCCAGACGCCGCCGGCGACGAACGCCGTGACGAGGCTCGACGACGGGTGGGCGGTGATCCCGGCCACCTGCGAGATGTCCGCCCCGGCGAGCGTCGTCGGGACCGCGAAGATGGGCGTGAGCTCGCCGTCCGGGATGGAGACGGTGCCCGTCTCGGCGAGTTCGGCCCCGACCCGGTCGGGGGCACGGTCGTCCGCGCGCAGGACGCTCATCACCTTCGCCACGTCGATGCTGCTCCCGCCGCCGACGGCGACGAGCGCGTCCGCGTCGTGGCGTCTCATCGCGGCGACGCCGTCGTAGGCGGTCGAGAGCCGCTTGTCGGGCGTCGTCCGGGGAAACTCCCCGGCGAGTCGGTCGCCCAGCCCCGCGCGGACGGGTTCCATCACCGCGTCGGTCGCACCGACCGTCGAGCCGCAGACGACCAGCGCGCGCTCACAGCCCGCCGCCGCGAGCTCAGCGCCGAGGCTGGCGACCGAACCGCCGCCGAATCGGAGCGTCGGGGCGTCGTACGCGAAGCGGACGCCGCCGGAGGTCTCGTGGTGCATGATACCCCGACGTACGCTCCCCCGCCCTATGTCGTTTCGGCCACCGGCGAGGGTGGAACCGGGCCGCCCGTCTTCCCATACCAACGTCACCGCCTACCAAACGTTTACTCCCGAGCACGGCGAACGGCCGCCATGAGCTGTCCCCATCTGGAGTACCGGCAGGAGGGCGACGGACGAACGTTCGACGAGCCACGGGCGTACTGCACTGTCACCGACGCGTTCGTCCAGCCGATGCGGGCCGACATCTGCAACGACCGGTACGACCTCGACCACGCCGAACACTGCGAGATATACCGCGACGCCGAGTCCGGGGGCGCTGAGTGATGGCCTACGGCGACTACCTCGACCGCGAACCGGTCATCGTCACCGCGGCACTGACCGGCGGCGTCCACGGGAAGGA
This sequence comes from Haloarchaeobius salinus, assembly GCF_024464185.1. Classification (NCBI taxonomy): domain Archaea; kingdom Methanobacteriati; phylum Methanobacteriota; class Halobacteria; order Halobacteriales; family Halorubellaceae; genus Haloarchaeobius; species Haloarchaeobius salinus. The sequence goes on along the minus strand of NZ_JANHAU010000006.1, from coordinate 198,996 downwards.
GGCGAACCCGGACCTCCCGGAGACCCCCGAGGAAATCGGGAAGGCGGCCGCAGAGGCCGAGGCTGCGGGGGCGGCAGTCGTCCACCTCCACGCCCGGACGCCCAACGGCGAGCGGTCGTTCGCCACCGACCGGTTCCAGGAGATCGACGACGCCGTCCGGGAGTACGCCGACGACGTCGTCATCCAGCACTCGACCGGCGGGACGGCGGCCCCTGCCGAGGACCGGCACCTCCCGCTGCGGACTGACCCCGCACCCGAGATGGCGTCGCTCGACATGGGACCGCTGAACCGCTACGACCACCTCACCAGCGAGAACACACGTGGGATGGTCGACGCGCTCCACGAGGAGATGGTCGAACGCGGCATCAAGCCCGAGCTGGAGCTGTTCAACGACGGCCACATCAACGAGGCCCACGGGCTGCTGGACCGGCGTGACCTCGCCGAGCCGATGTACGCGACGCTCATCTTCGGCGGCGGCACGCTCTCCCGGCCACGCCCCCGGAACCTCCTCAACGCCATCGACGACCTGCCCGAGGGGGCCCAGTTCAACACGCTCGGGTTCGGACCGCACCAGCTCCCCTTCGCGACGCTCGGCATCCTGCTCGGTGGGCACGTCCGCGTCGGACTCGAGGACAACGTCTACTACCGCCGCGGCGAACTCGCGACGAGCAACGCCCAGCTGGTCGAGCGCGTCGTCCGCGTCGCCGGGGAACTGGGTCGCCCGGTCGCGTCGCCCGCCGAGGCACGCGAGATACTCGGGCTGTAGCCGACTCCCGTTCGGGCGGAGAGCCGGGTCACGGGCCGGCTCGACGACCGTCAGTCGTCCTCTGCCTCGTGGTCGTCGGTATCCCGGTCGATGTTCATCGTCGCGAGCAGTCGCGCCGTGACGACCTGCTCGACGATGTCGACGAGTCGGCTATCGTCGTCCGTGTAGTCCGCGAAGATCCCGAGCGGGACCTCCGCGCCGGCCATCTCGCGGTGGCCGCCGCCGCTTCCCGTGTCGGAGAAGGCGTCCTCGAGCACGCTGCCGACGTTGACGCGGCTGTCCGTCGTCCGGCCGCTCATCTGGATGGCGTCGCCGACGATGCCGAAGACGAACGTCGTCCCCACGCCCTCGAGGGTCGCGAGGTAGTCGGCGGCCTGCGGGAGCGCGTCCCGCTCGCTGGTCCGGCCGACGTTCGAGAGCAACACCGAGCCGAACACCGTCCGGTTCTCGATGGCGTCCGCGATGGCGTCGACCGTCGCGCTGCTGACCGCCGGGTTCGAGAGCTGACGGAGTAGGTCACCGTCGGCGAGTCCGTGGAGGTAGGCCGCCGCCTCGTACTCCGCCGTCGTCGCGCCGCGGAGGAAACCGAGCGTCTCCCGCCGGATGGCGAAGAGGAGCGCGGTCGCCAGTCGGTCGTCGATGTCCGTCCCGAGCTCGCGGACGTACTCGGTCACGATGGTCGCGGTGGCACCGACGTCCTCCCGGTGGTCGACGAAGCGGGCCTCGACATCCTCCGCGGGATGGTGGTCGACCACGACGTCTATCGGCGTCCCCTCGGGCACGCGGTTGTTGAAGCCGGGGAGTGCGTGGTCGACGAACGCGAGCAGCGAACCCGGTTCGCGGTCCTGCACGGCCGCCGGGTCGAACTCGTGGAGGTCGATGTCGAGCAGGTTGACGAGCGCGCGGTTCTGCTGGTGGGAGATGTCACCGCTGTAGAGGATGCGGCGCTCGTCGATGCCGGCATCGGCCGCGATACGCCCGAGCACGAGCGCGCTGGCGAGACAGTCTGGGTCGGGATTGTTGTGGCAGACGATGGTCAGCTCCTCCCCGTCGGCCAGGAGGTCCCGGAGGTCGGTTGCTGCACTCATCTAGGGCGTGGTTCGTGGCGGACCTACAAGCCTCTGGTGCCGTCAGCCCTCCTCGACGAGCGCGAGCCGTCTCACGTACCGCCTGACGAGCTCACCGTTTTCGTCCCGCAGTTCGACGGTGAACTGCTGCTGGCCGCGGACCGACTGCACCTCGCTCGCACGGATGGTGAACTCGAAGGGCGGGTCCTCGTCGACGTGGATGTCGTGGCCGCCGCTGCGGACGACGACGCTGTCGACGCCCCGGGACTCGGAGAGGTGGCAGTGTATCTCAACGTCGTCCCCGACGTCGGACTTGATGCAGTGGAGGTCCGGGCTGATGTCTGCCCCGCTCGACTCGAGCGTGCTCCGGAAGTCGACGGTCATCGCACCGACCGGGAACGTCCCGAGCACGAGGACGGCGGCGAAGAACACCGCGAGCATCCCGTTCGGGAGCCGCTGGCCGACCGTCCGGAGCCAGCCGCTCGCCCGACGGAAGCGGTAGGCCAGCGGGAGCGTGACGAGGTGGTGGATCGGCCCGTAGGCGAGGAGCAGGAACCCGTAGGCCATGGGGTAGCGGAGCACCCAGAGGTCCTGGTTGTACGAGTAGAGGACGTTCGAGCCCGCCCAGCAGAACAGTCCGAAGAAGAGCAGGCCGCCGGCTTTCATGACGCGCCAGCTGGCGGAGTCCGCGTAGTAGACCGTCTTGAGCGTGCTCCAGGCGTTGCCGACCAGTTCGAACAGGAGGGCGACGGGGGAGGCAGCGTCCTCCGGACCGGTCGACTCGGTCGGTTCGTCCGTCATCGGTTGGAGTTCTCGGCGGGACCCGGGTGGTCGTTGTCCCGAACGTATTCCCGGAGGACGACCGGGAGCTCGTCGACGAGCGCGCGGACGACTGGCCGCCACTCGTGTCCCGGCTCGGCCCGGACCCCGCGGAGCGCGGGCCGGGCGTTCCAGAGGCCGACGAAGAGCGCGGGGACGGCCACGAGTGCGACCCCCGCGAGTGCCGTGTCGGCTCCCGGGACGAGGCCGGAGACGCCCCAGGCGACGAACAGGGTCGCCAGGAACAGGTTCGACGTGAAGAAGGCTCGCACTGCGTCGGGGTCGCTCCCGGTGTGCCGGAACCCGCGATAGCCGAGGACGAACGCGCCGCCGGCGACCGCGAGGGTGACCGCGTAGAGCAGTCCCGCGAACGGGACGAGCAGCGCGGCGACGACCAGCGTCGTCCAGACGGAGTACCACACCGCCCGGCGGACGACCGTCTCGTCGGCGACGACCGGCAGCGTCGGCACCCCGGCGGCCGCGAAGTCGGCGCGGTAGACGTGGGCGAGCGCCCAGGCGTGGGCCGGCGTCCAGGCGAACACCACCGCCGCCATGACGACCGCCTCGACCGAGAGCGGCGCGACGGCCGTCCAGCCGGCGAGCACGGGGAACGAACCGGCGGAGCCGCCGAGGACGACGCCGGTCCAGTGCCGGCGCTTCAGGCCGACGGTGTAGAGCCCGACGTAGGCCGCGACGCCGAGCCACATGTAGCCGACAGCGCCGGCGGGGAGCGTCGCCAGCCCGACCAGGCTCCCGACGACGAACAGGCCGACGGCGAAGGCGAGTGCGACCCGGTGGTCGAGTGCACCGCTGGGGAGCGGTCGGTCGGCAGTCCGCTCCATGTGGCGGTCGAGTTCGCGGTCGTACCAGCAGTTCAGCGCCGCGGAGCTCGCAGCGATCAGCGCCCCCGCGACGACGAAGCCGACGACGACGCTCGGCGACCCGCCCCCTGCCGCCAGCAGCGCGAACAGGCCGGTGACACAGAGCAGCGTCACGATGCGGGGTTTGACGAGCGACCAGAGCTGTCGCGGGAGTGCCCGGTCCATCGTCAGGGCCCTATCTGCCAGATGTTCGAGAGCAGGTACCAGTTCAGCGCCGTGAGCACGACGAACGTCGCGAAGAACACGAGGGTCAGCACGAACGTGCCCCGCATGCTCTGCTCGTGGACCGGGTCGTGGTCGGCCTCGCCGCCGTCGGCGACGGTCTGGCTCAGGTCGCCGACGGGGCCGCCCTCGAACTCGTCGCCGGTGAACAGCGTGGCGAGGGCGACGACGACGAACAGCGCACCGGCGACGATGGAGACCAGCGCGCCGATGCCGAACACCGCGAAGAACGGCGCGGCGGCCTCGAAGCTGAACTCGGTGCCGGGGATGTCCATGACGGCCGGATGCCGCCGGGGGACGCCGAAGAGGACGCCCGCGTACATCATCATCACGACGGTCACGCCCATCGCGCCGCCGTAGAGGAACGGCTGGATCTTCGCGAGGGGGCCGAGCGCCCAGTCACGGCCGAACACCAGCCGGAGGACGTAGTAGCCCAGGCCCATGAACGCGAGCGTCGTCCCGGTGGCGACCGTCGCGTGGAAGTGCCCCGGCGTCGCGAGCGTGTTGTGCCAGGTCATGTTGAGCTGCATCTGCCCCATCATGACGCCGGTGATGCCGCCGAGGAAGCCGAACAGGACGATGCTCAGGATGGTCGCGGAGAAACCGGGGTCGTCCCAGGGACCGCTCCACAGCCAGCCGAACAGGCCACCGCCCTTCCCCTTCGCGCGACGACCGGCCTCCAGCCCGGCGGGGATGGCGAAGGCGTGGATCATGCTCGCCAGCACCGCGCCGTAGGCGGCGTAGGACGTGTTCCACATCCGCCAGCCGGTCGAGACCACGGGGTCGGACATGAGGTGGTGGGCCGCCCCCATGTTGATGAAGAAGAGGTAGAGCACGAACGCCGTCCGGGAGACCTTCTGGCTGGCGACCTCGGCCCCGCCGACGACGTGGGTGAGGAAGTACCAGACGGTGATCATCGCGAGCAGATTGATCTGCTGGCTCCCGTGGCCGATGATCCAGTACATCTGGCGGTAGAACGCCGAGTCCAGCGTCGCGAGTATCTCCAGCCGCCAGAGCAGCGCCGGCCCGTAGGTGAGCACGCCGCCGAGCAGCGCCTCGAAGGCGATGATGCTGGTCGCGAACGCGCCGAATGCGACCAGCGGGAGCGTCTTGCCGGGGTTCTCCCGCTTCTCCTTCCACATCGTGGCGAAGAAGGGCAGTGCGGCGATTATCGCGCCGAGGACGAACACGAGCGCCCCGAGGTAGAACTGCCAGCTCGACTCCAGGGGAACGTAGGAGGTCAGCAGCGGCGCGTTGTTCGGGTAGCTCGTCAGCCAGATGGCGGCGTTGACCGTCACCGCGCCGGCGAGCATCACGACGTAGCCGACCTTCGCGAGGGACGGGAGCGCGAGCTTCCTGCCGAGCACGAACGGGCCGCCGACGTAGAGGATGGCGACCTCCATGAACACCATCCAGAAGATGAGCAGGTTCCAGGCGTGGATGCTCAGGTAGGTGTAGAAGTCGCCGGGCGAGAGCAGCCCGACGACCTCCCAGCGCGTGAGCGCGACGAACACCGCGAACACGCCGCCGACCGCGAGCGCGAGGATGGCCGTCAGTCCGTAGAGCTTCACCATGTCCTCCGCCGAGCGGTGGATGTCGAGGCCGGTCACCGAACAGCGGCGGAAGCCGTCGTCGTCGTAGTCGTAGGTACTGAGTCCGAACATCTTACTCCTCCACGTGGATGGCGCTGTGCATGCTCCGGTGGCCGTTGCCACAGAACTCGTTGCAGACGACGTGGTACGTCCCGGAGTCGTCGAACGACATCTCGAGGACCCACTCGTAGTCGGGCAGCATCTGCAGGGAGATCTGCTGGCTCAGGTTCTCCTCGTTGCGCACCGAGAACCCGTGCTGGACGTCGTAGGAGCCGAGGTGGAACTTGTACGTCTCACCGGCCTCCAGGACGACCGGGAGGCCGTCCCAGCCCCACTGGAGCGCGCCGACGTAGACGTCCTCGCCGGCGGGGACGAACCCACGGTCCGTCCGCTCGGCCGCGTCCTTGAACTCGGCGACCTTCCCCTGGAACTGGTCGGGCGTGACGCTGTAGGTCTGCCCGACGTTGTTCTGCTCGCCGAACTCGGTCCAGCCGAACATCCAGCCGAACAGCGTGACCGCCCAGCCGGCCGAGAGCGCGATCCACAGCGTCTCGCGTCGATTGACGGTCTCGTTCCACCAGTTGCCTTCCGGGGGGTCGAGCGGTGAGTCCATCCGTCGTCACCCCATCGGAACGGTGAAGATGTCTATCAGTCCCCAGACGATGTACGAGAGCACCCAGTAGACGATGGCCGCGAGCGCGAGCAACCAGATGCTGTCGAGGAGTCGCTGGGGCCACGGTTCCCCGTCCGTCGATGTCTCTGAATCTGTCGCCATGTTCCGTACTCGACCCAAAGAGACCGAGTACCTGCTCCCGAACGTGTTCGCACGGCCTGAGACGGGTCGAGAGAGGGTCCCCCGGCTCCCGGGACGTTCCCGAATCATTTAGGACACCCGGCGTACAAATCCGGGGCATGACCGAGGAGATACCGGACGAAGTCGCCGCGCTCGTCGACAAGATGGCCTCGGAGTACGTCCAGTCTGAGTACGAGATCGCGACGGCCCTCGCCGAGGCCGAGGGCCCACTGACAGTCGACGAGCTCGTCGAGGAGACGGGATACACCGAGCGGACCGTCGAGAAGCGAACGGGAACGCTGGAGGACCGCCTCGGTGGCGAGCCCCTGTTCCAGCGCGACGAGGACGGCAACCCGAAGCTCCATCCCGTGCTGGCACGCGCGATCCGCGACGGTACCGACGAGTGAGGCCACGTCGACCGGTCAGCCCGCCCGCCACAGCGGCCGTGCTACCCTCCCGGGCACCGGCGGGACGGCGACAAACGTTTTCATGCAACCCGTCTGATGTGAGGGTATGCAAGACGGACAGCTGTTGCCGTTCGCCGGGTGGGGACTCGCCGGACTGCCCGTCGTCGGGACGTTCCTGCAGGCCGCGTTCGCACTCGCCGACGTGGAGGCTCGCACGCTCCCGGTCGTCGGTGGGGTCGTCGACGCGTTCATCTCGCTGCAGGTGTTCAGGGAGGCCGCGATCCAGTTCAAGGCGAGCACCGCGGTCGTGCTCGTGCTCTTCGTGCTCATCGCCGCCGCGTGGGTCGGGCAGGGCCTCGCGATGGGGCTGCTCAGGAACCGCGACGTGACGTTCGCCTGTGCCGGCCTCGTCTCGGTACTCTTCCTCGCCCTGTTCTTCGGTGTCTACTCGTCGCTGTTCGCCAGCGGTATCGGCGTCGCACAGCTCGGGCTGTTCTTCGCGGTCCCGTTCGTCGCCAGTGCCGGCGCGCTCGGCGGCGCGTGGCTCCGCGACTGGTCGGTCGACCTCGAATCCGCCGCCGCGGAGGACCTCTCCGAGGCCTCGGACCTCGTCGCACGGAAGCGGGAGACGTTCGAGTCCGAGTACCGTCGGAAGGTCGGTGCGGACACGCTCGATGCGCTCGCGGAGCTCGCACCGAACGCCGTCGCCGACGCCCGCGACGCCGCCGACCGCGAGCGCGAGGGCTACGACGAGCTCGAGACGGAGATCGAGAGCGTCCGGTCCACGGTCGCCGACGCCAGCGAGGGCCGCCGTCGCGCCGCGGAGCTGCTCGAGAGTGCGAGACGCCGCGACCCCGAATCGGCGGTCGACCGAATCCAGTCGACCCTCGCCGACGGCGTCCGTACGGCCGTCGAGCGCGGCGACGTGGACCTGACGGTGCGCTCCCGCTACGGCCGAACCTACGAGGTCGTCAACCTCCAGAGCACGTTCCGCGAGGTCAGGCTCCCGCCGAGCAACGAGCCGACCCACGTCGCCGAGGTCGACCGCACCATCCGGCGGCTGTGCGAGCGCGACGACGTCGACCTGTCGTCCGTCGCCGACGCCCTGGACGAGATTCGGGTCCACCAGGAGCGCATCGAGCGCCACGTCGCCGACACGGAGGAGTCGTTCCACGAGGCCCACGAGGCCGCCGAGACCGACGTCGAGCGCGCCCGCGAGGAGCTGGAACGCCTCGAGGGTGCGGTCCGCGAGCGCGTCGAGGCGATGCTCGTCGAGGGCCACGACCCCGACGTCGACAGCATCCACAGCGTCGAGGAGGAGCTCCGGGAGGCCCGCACGGCACTCCACGACTGCCGGTTCGACGAGGCCGAGCGACTCGTCGGGGAGGCACGCGACACCGCAGACGGCCTGCTGACGGCGGTGCAGTTCTTCGGCAGCCTCGCGGGCGCGCTCGACCACGGGCAGGACCGCGTGAGCCTCCCGGGTGAGGTCGACCCCCAGCTCGCCCGCGAGCTCGCACCCGCCTTCGAGAGCGAGTACGGCGTCGACTACCACGTCGCGGACGGCCACATCAGCGTCAGCCACCGCGGCGAACCCGTCGCCGCGGAGCCGACGCCCGACCGGGACCGGTCGACGAGTCGCTCCACGACCAGCACGTCCAGCTCGACCAGCAGCCGCGACGAGTACGTCGACCCGGAGGAGTACGTCGACGAGGTGCTGCTGCTGTTCGACGAGCTCGCCGCCGTCGCCGAGGCCGGCTCGGACACCGTCCACCTGGAGACGGGCGAGCTCCCCGAGTACGCGGTGCAGTCCGAGGCACTGGCCGCCATCGAACGGTTCTGCAACCGCCAGAGCGACCTCGTGGAGACGTTCGACGTGCCCGCGGGCGCACCCCCGGGCATCGTCGACGTGCGGTTCACCGACCGGGAGGACGCGCCGGCGGCGCTGGATGCGCTGTACGACCGGTTCAAGGAGCAGTACGTGTAGCCGGTCGTCGCTCCCGTCGAGTGTTCTCTCGATCCGTTAGCCACCCCGAACCACGACGGCCCAGCCCACGTCCATCTTTCAGGGGCCAGTACGTTCATATCGCCCCCGATACCAGTTCTCCACAGTGACCGTCGGTTATCATGTCTGAAACGTGTAAAATCTGTGTCTCTCCACGTGGTGAGTGGGACCACGACACGCTGGAGGGCCACATCGCTCACGAGCATCGAGACGAACCGAAGTCGGTAGAACAGGTGTACCCGGACCTCTACGACCCGATATTCGTGGAGGAGCGGTACTGGGACGAGGAGGAGGAGGCCGACGAGGAACCAGTTCCGGGAGCCGGCAACGGCAACGGTGCGAGCGCCGCGTCGCAGACGGACCTCGGGCTCTCCTCGGTGGGGAAGAAGTGGTACGTCATCGGCGTCGGTGGCGCGGGGAACCACATCGTCGACGCGATCCTGCTGCGTCGGAACACCCTCGCCGACGAGAACGAGGAACGGGTCCGCATCTGGGAGGGCGGGCTCGCGGGGGCGGGCGTGCTGAACACGAACGTCGCGGAGATCGAGGAGACCTACTACGCCCAGGAGGAGAAGGGCTACAACCGCCACGACATCGTCGCGAACTGCATCATCGGGCAGGGTGTCCACAACTACGCCGGGGCGGGCTACCGCTGGGACCACGGCCGTGACTTCGTGCTCGCGGACTTCGAGGACGGCGGCAACCCGTTCCAGGAGCGCTGGGACACGAACCCGGTGGAGCTGCGCGACTCGCAGGCCATCATGTTCGTCCACAGCGTGACGAAGGGGACCGGCTGTGGCTCGACGCCGGTCATCGCGGAGAAACTCCGCGAGGCGGTGCTCGACGACGACAAGGTCGTCGGAAAACCGATCTTCTCGTCGGTCGTCATCCCCAGCGAGTACGCCGACCGCTCCGGTCGGGCGATGGTCAACGGCGTCATCGGGATGGCCCGCACCGCGGCCAGCGTGGACGCCATCGTCCCGTTCGACAACCGGAAGCTGCGCGAGGCGACACAGGACATCGAGCCGCGTATCCACGGCGTCGAGCGGTACAACCCGCCGGAGTTCGCGGACCTGAACAAGCCGCTGGTGGCGTTCCTCGAGGCGTTCACGATGTCCTCCATCCCGCAGGTCGTCGAGCAGGAGACCGACCTCTCCATCCGCGGCGAGGTGTTCGACCCGGCGGACAGTTTCCGACCGGTGCAGGACAAGTACCCGTTCGACCCGGACCGGGCGTACAACCCCGCTGTCGTGCTCGCGCCGGTGCTCGGGAAGATCCACGCGAACTCGTTCGACCGGTCGAAGCTCCAGATGCTCGCCCGGAAGGCGCTGTTCCAGAACAAGCTCGCGGACTTCGACCCGACGACGGCGTGGGGCGGGACGTTCCTCGTCTACGGCCCGGAGGAGAAGATGTCGAAGGTCGCGCCGCTCGTCAACGACGGCGTGCTGACGGAGGTGCTGGGCAGTCCGGACTTCCTCGACCGCGACAACGTCGCCGGCGTCGAGACGGTGGACATCCACACGCACCAGCTGGTGACGCCGTACCTCGACGACGTCTTCCTCTGGGGGACGCTCTGGAACCCGGAGATGCCCTCCCTGGAGGAGATGTACGAGCACGCGCTGACGATGAAGCAGGACGGCAACAGCCAGCTCTCGGCAGGCGTCCGCGAGGTGTGGGACAAGGTGGAACCGCTGTTCGACTGCCTCGGCCGGAAGAACATGCCCTGAGGTGAGCCGATGGGAGCAGTCACCGCAGCCGACATGGTGTTACAGCAGGCCGTCGAGCAGACCGGTCACTCGACGATGGTCCTCCTCGCGGCGGCCGTCGGCGCACTGGTCGTCGGCCTCGGCGCGGGCGCACTCGGCGCACGCCTCCTCGGCGGTTCGGGGGGTTCTGGCGCACCCGTCTCGCGCTTCGCCGAGCCGCTCTCGGCCGAGCACGACGCGGACGCGGTCCACGACGAGCTGACGAGCCTGACGTCGGCGACCGACGCCGTCCTGCGGGCGGCGAGCGACACGCCGGCCGTCGACCGACGGGACTCTCGCTCGGACGCACTCGGATCGCTGGCACGGGCGCTCTCCCGTGGCGACCTCCACCTCACCGAGCGCCGACCCGAGTCGCGCGGTGGCGGGGGAGAGCAACAACGCGACGACGGCCTGCCGGTCGCCGACGTCGCCACCGAACTGCGCTCGTCGTGGTCGCCGGGGTCGCGGACCGCGCGTGAGCTGCTCGACACGCTCGCGGACCCGACCGCCCGTCGCGGCGAGGCGTACGACGCGCTCGACCGGGCCGTCGAGGACCTCGAGCGCGCACACCGTGTGACGGAGGCGGCAGAGCGTGCTGGGAACGTCCGGGGGCCGGACCAGGCCCGGACCCTCGACGACAGGCTGCACGGGATCGACGGGCCACTGGCGTCCTCCCTGCGACCGGTCTCCGCGCGACTGGTCGACGCGCTGTCGGACCTCGACGCGGAGCGCTCGAGCCAGTCGGCGAACGCGAGCACCCTCGCGGACGTCTGCGACCGAGCGGAGCGCGACACCGCGGTGTCACTCCGCGGGAGCGACACCGCCGCCCGCGGGGACGACCTCGTCGAACGCCTCGAGGGCGGCGACCTCTCGTTCAGTACGGGCGAGTCGGACGTCGCCACGGTCGCGGCCACGGTGGAGTCGCGGCAGTCGCCCGACAGCGCCGCAGCGGTCCGCCTGCTGGACGAGCTGAAGTCGGCGGGGACGACCGGCGAGGACAGCCTCCGGGCGGCGCTACGGACGGCCACGGGCGCGCTCGACGAGCATGCCACGACGCGCCAGCTCGTCGCCGGGGTCGACCGCGACTCGGTGACCGAGCTCGCCAACGCGGTGAAGCGGGACCTCGACCCCAGCGACCCCGTCGAGTCCGCGCTCCTGGAGCGGGTCGCCGACCTGCAGGGGGAGCTCGACCGCGCGGACCAGTCGGACCTCCTGCGACCGTACGTCGTCCGCCACGAGCTCTCGTTCTACCGGGACACGCTGCTTCCGACGCTCTCCTCGACGCGCTCGGATGCGACAGCCGCCGAGACCCCGTCCAAGCTCGTCGACCGGGTCGGCGACCGCATCGACGAGGTCGAGGAGTACTACGAGCTCCGCGACGACCACAACCACACCATCCCCCGGCACTTCGTCTCGCTGGCGCGTTCGCTCCACGACGAGGGCGAGCGGCTGGCGTCGCGCGACCCGGCGCGCGCGACGGGAACGCTGGAGGCGGCGCTCGAACTGCTCGACGCCACGGAGGCGCTGTACGAGCGAAACCAGTTCTCCATCATGCTCCGCCGACTCCGCGGGTAGCCGTCGGCGGACCGGCCGGGAGTTTTATACCGGGTGACTCTCGAAGCTGACAGTTCTTGCCGCCCCCGTTTCGTACGCAGACCAGACGACGTGAAACAACTTTTCAGTGGCCAGTACTGTTTTATTCCAGATAGCGGAACAGATACCAGAGTGAATCAATGACGTATCTGTTCGTGGGGGCCGGACAGGCAGGGAGTGCTATCGTCGACGCCGTGTTCGAGTACACGTCCGACTCGACGCTCGGACTGTTCGGCGGCAACGACATCACGGCGCTCGCCGAACCCATGGTCTTCAACTCGACAGTTCGGGACCTGCAGAACCTCTCGAACGTCGACAAGTCCGACCAGTTCGGCATCGCCGACCAGCACGGTATCGTCGACGGGACCACCGCCGGGTTCGAGGAGCAGGTCACCGGCGGCTTCGGGCGCGACCCGGTCGAGGCAGACGAGGTGATGGGAGCACACGTCGACGAGGTGGTCGACCTGCTCCGTCGCCGGTTCGGCTCTGCTGGCGGACTCGCGACCGACGGCGGCGGACCTGGCTGGGACGAGGACGAACGGACCGAGGAGTATGACGACGGCTGGGACGACGAGCCGGTCGACGACCGCGACGGCGGCTGGGCCGAAGAACCGGACGACGAGTGGGCCGAGGACACCGGCGGCGGCTGGGAGGACGAGCCCGTCGACGACACCGGTGGCGGCTGGGACGACGGCGACGGCGACGTCGACCGCCAGGTCGAGGACCTGGAGTCGGAGGTCCGCGGCGAGCAGGGTGACGCGACCGAGAGCGAGGAGATCCAGTTCGCGTTCGTCTGCCTCGGCCTCGGTGGCGGTACCGGCTGTGGCATCGCGCCGCACATCGTCGACGCCATCGACGAGTACACCGACGGCCGCGCGAGCATCGTCGCGCTGGCCATCCTCCCGAACACGATGGGACCGATGACCAGCGGCGGCGACGACGAAGGTAGTGGCGGCGCTGGTCGCCAGGCATGGAACGCCCGGTACGGCCTCGACCGGCTGGAGGAGAAGGTCGACGGCATCGTGCTCGTGGACAACCAGCGCATCTCGTACCAGGCGGCGGCCGAGAGCCAGTTCGCGGAGTACAACGAGTACGTCGCGGCCGGCATCTACGACCTCGTCGCCGGGCCCGTCCTCTCCGGCATCGACCCGAGCGACTACGCGGACATCGACACGCCCGACATCGACGTGCAGGACGTGGTCACGTCGCTCTCGTTCGGCGTCGGTGGGGGCGACTCGAAGGCGGGCTACGCCGCGCTCGGGCGGGCCGCGACGATGACGCGCTCGCTCTCGGGCTACCTCGTCCCGTTCGTCGGGAAGAAGAACATCGACAGCGCCGCGCTCGTCCGGCTGGCGACGAGCAAGCAGTCCGTCTCCGACCTCGACCCGTCGGACGCCCAGAAGGCCATCGGGCTCGTGCGCGCCCCGTCGAGCTACCTCTCCGGCGGGAGCAACCGCATCGAGACGTCGACCATCCGCGAGTACCTCCAGGCGCAGTGTGCGCTGCAGGAGGTGAACCTCGGCGTCGCACTCAACGACCGCAACCTCGCGACGGTGACGACGCTGCTGACCTACGAGCGCGACGACATCTCCCGGCTCGCCGAGATCGAGGAGAAGGCCGCCGAGTACGAGGACCGAACCGAGGCGATGGTGCAGTGAGGCCGCCTCGGGTCGCCCTCGTCGGGCTAGTCGTGCTCGGGGTGCTCGTCGTCGCAGGGCTCGGGGGGAGCGTGGCGGCGCAGGACGGTGCGAGCGTCGACGACGCCGTCGAGCGAACCGAGCGTATCGCCGAGATGGAGTCCCTCGCGGAGCAGTCGCTGCTGCAGTACCTCGGCGGTGGCGGCATCGGACTCGGGCTGGGCATCGTGTTCGGGAGCGTGGTCGTGTACCGGATCCAGAAGTCGCGGATCGACGGGACCTACGAATGACAGGGGCGCTCCGAACGACGCTGGTCGCGCTGTGTGCCGTCTGGCTGTTCGCCGCGCCAGTCGCCGGGGGCGGTGTGGCCGCCCAGGCTGCGACCACGCCGGGACCGGCCGACGTAGCCGCCTGTGACTCGGTCGAGGCCACCGACCCGGTCGCGGTGGCGACCCTCGCGGGCAGCGAGGAGCCCATCCGCGACGACCGCGCGCTGTACGCCGGGACGGTGCTCACGATACGGCTCTGTGACGCCGACGGCGTCGTCACGCCGTACGGCGAGAACGGGGCCTGGTACTTCGCGGACGGCGACGCCTACGAGCTGCAGAACAGGACGGACAGCAGCGTCACCATCCGGTTGACGGAGGGCTACGGTCAGCTCCAGGTGGCCGCGCAGGTCCGGCCGGCGGGGAAGACCGAGACCGGCCCGGCGTTCACCGAGCCGTCGCCGAACATCGTCCAGCCGGCGTTCACTGAGGGGACGCTGTTCCTCCCGACCGCGGACGCCGTCGGGACGTACGGCGAGCGCGAGGCGGACTTCCGGGGGTCGCTGAACGAGACGACTGCTGCGGCCGACCGGCTCGAATCCCTCTCGACTGCGGTGAACGAAAGCGGGCTGACCGACGCGCGGGCGACGAACGCCACGGAGACGCTTCGCACTCTCGCGTCGGCGGCCAACGCGACCGACCGGGCGGGCAGCGAGTACCGCTCGTACCTGTTCGGTGTGGCCGACGAGTCGCCGACGCCCGGGGTCGCGGTCGGCGCGATCGACGCCTCCCGCGAGGAGGAACGGAGCGCAGCGGCGGACGCGAACGAGGCGAAGGCGAGCTACGAGTCGGCGCTCGATTCACGGGCGGCCGCCGCCCGGTCGACGGTCCGGACGAACCTCCTGGTCGGGCTGGTCGGCGGGCTGCTGGTCGGTGTCGTCCTCGGCGGGATCGTCCCGTACGTGGCGGCCTCCAGCACCGAGGGCCGCATCCGGGTCGACTCCTCGGCGGAGTACAGCCGGAAGGCGCAGTGGCTCCCGGTCGGCGTCGGCGTGCTCGTCCTGCTGGCGACCGTCGGACTGCTGGCTGCGACGGGCGGACGTTCGATACTTCAGGTGATCTTATGAAAGGACAGACGCGCGCCGCACTCGGAATCGGCGCACTGACGGTACTGATGGCCGCGGTGGGGGCCGGACTGTTCGTGTTCGCGAGCACGCAACTCGGCGTCTACTTCGTGGTCGGTGGCATCCCGGTCGTCCTGCTGGTGGTGGCCGTCGCGTACGTCCGCGGCGTCCTCAGCGGCGAGGACAACACGGGACAGTACGTGGAACAGCGCACGAAACAGGTCGGGGAGTCGCTGCGGGACTTCTGGCGGTCGCTCTCGACCGTCGAGGAGTCCTACCCCAGATTCGACGCGAGCACGCTCCGCTCCCGAGCGGACTCGCTCGTCTCGGACTACGAGGCACAGGGCGGCGAGTTCGACCGCGACTCGGGCTCGTTCAGCGTCGGCAAGGGGGCGGCGAGCGGCGAGCTGCAGGAGCTGGAGCGCATCGACGCCGAGGTGACGACGCTCGCGGCCGACCGCGACGACCAGCTCTACGACTTCGTCCGCGACGAACTCGACGCCCTGCACGCCGACATGCGTGCGCTCGCGGACGCCGACATCGCCGCCGAGCCAGCCGAGCCCCCGGAGCCGCCGACGCCGGACGAGGGGCCGCCCAGCGGGCTCGCCTACTGGGAGGCCGTCGGCGAGGACCTCGAGGAGTACCGCATGGAGGCCGACGCGACCGTCGACGAGGCCATCGCGCGGGTCCGGGACATCCAGCGCAACGCGACCGACGCCTACGACGAGGCCGCCGTCGACCGCCACCTCGAGGACGCCGAGGCCGACCGTCGCGACGGCGAGTACGGCCACGCCGTCGACGCGGTGCTGGAGGCCCAGGCGACCCTGGAGAGCGAGCTCTCGGGCTCGTTCGACCAGGACCGCGAGGACCTCGACGCGTTCGTCGACACCATCCTCGACTCCGGGGCGGAGCAGTACGTCGACGCCGAGCTGTTCGACCAGGTGCGGTCGGTCCAACGCGAGCTCGACTCGCTCGACTCGGCCCTCGACGTGGGTTCGCTGAGCGAGCACCGACAGACCGTCCGGACGGCGGCGCTGGACATCGTGTCCTCCCTCGAGACCGAGGTCGACCGCCACGTCCGGACGCTCGACGACGAGGAGCTCCCCGCCGGCTACTACAGCCGGCCGGCCGTCGTCGACGAGGACCACGTGGACGACCTTCGGGCCATCGGCCCCGTCCGCGACCTCGACCACGAGTGGGACACCGTCGTCGCCGACCTCGTCGACGCCGTCGGCACGGTGAAGACGAAGGCGACGGTCGTCGAGGCGTACGACGACGTGAGCGAGACCATCGAGGAGCGGCTCCGGCAGAACGGCACCGTCACCGCGGACGACCTGCCGGTGCGCCACGCCGGCCAGTTCTTCGGGCTCTACTTCCGGCGCAACCCCGACGTGGAGTTCGACCCCGACGCGCCGGCGCTTCACCGCGGCGACGTCGAGACGTACACCGTCGAGGTCACCGTCTCCTACGACGAGGGGAGCGAGGCGAAGCGACGCGCCACGGTCACCCTCGACGGCGGCGAGTACGACGGCCGCGAGGTCGTCGCGACCCACCTCGTCGGCACCGCCGCGTTCGCGGACGTCCCCTTCGGCGAGTACGAGCTCGTCGTCGCCCCCGGCGAGGACGACTACGGCCGCGTCGAGCGCACCGTCCAGGTCGAGGGCGACACCGAGCTCTCGGTCGACCTCGAGCCCGTCACGCTGATCGAACAGCTCGTCGACGGACGGGAGGAGGAGATCGACGAGCACGTCACCGAGTTCGCACCGCGCCTCCGCGACCGCTTCGACGAGGAGGGCTACCTCAGCACCGACATGGAGTTCCCCATCACCGACGACTTCGTGCCCGGCCTGCTCGCGGAGTGGGCGGACCGGGAGGGGTACGCCGTCACCCGCACCGACGACGGCACCGTCATCGTCTACGACGACTCGCAGCTCTCCCAGGAGATAATGAACGTCATCCAGTACAACCTCGACGAGGGGGACCGACTCAGCTACGAACGCATCAGGTCGAACTACCTGTCGGTGCCGGTCCCGGACACCGTCATCGAGGAGCTCGCGGCCGACACCGGTCTCTCGGTGGAGACGACGGCCGACAGCATCGAGAAACCCGCCGGAGGTGAGGCCTGATGTCCAGGGGACAGTACACACGCTGGGCCGTCATCGCCTCCGGGGAGGGTGGTGGCCGCATCGCCTCGCAGTTCTTCAACCGGGCGGAGAACCCGGGCATCGAGGACCGCATCCTCGTGATGAACACGAACCGGAACGACATCCGGAACACCATCGACCGGATCGACGCGAGCATCACCGACGCCGACGACATCGGCGAGAACCACGCCCTCGAGTTCGGCGACAAGCAGGGTGCCGGGAACTCGTACTACTACGGCCGGCAGGCCGCGGATCAGGACCTCGACCGCATCACGGACCGCATCAAGCGGACGTTCGGAACGGCCGACGCGTTCCTCTACATGGCGACGCTCGGCGGCGGCACCGGTAACGGCTCCATCCCGTTCGTCGTCGACGAGTTCAAACAGGGGCTGAACGTGAGCGAGAGCGAGCCCTGGATGGACAGCGTCATCCACGTCGCGATGGCGGTCTGGCCGTACTACTGGGAGCCCGACCAGCGCCACTTCAACGCGGTGTCCGGGCTCTCCCGCCTGCTTCGCAACCGCGACGGCGGGCAGAACGCCGACATGGTGATGGTCGCGGCGAACTCCCACCTCGACGGCGAGAACGGGAGCGACTACGACCGCGTGAACGAACTCATCATCGAGGCGGTCGACCTGATGATCGGGGCGGGCCGCGAGACCCACGGCGTCATCGACGTCGAGGACCTGGTGACCATCCCGCGCCAGTACGGCTCCTACCACTTCACGCCGGCCGTCGCGACGGACATGAACGGCGACATCTACGAGCTGGAGTACATGTTCGACAAGGCGGCCGAGAACCCGTTCGTCCCGATGGACGTCGCCACCTCCCAGATCGTGTTCCCGGTCGTCCGCGCGCCGGAGAGCATGATCGACAACGGCGAGATAACCGAGCCCGAGGTGTACCAGGCGTTCAACCAGTGGCAGAACAAGCACGACCTCTCGGTCGCCGGGCAGGCCAGCCTGACGCCGAAGCGTGGCCGGGGGTCGGACGTGGACGTGCTATTGCTGCTCGGCGGCTTCGACCTGAGCCCGCTGTTGAACCACTCGCTGGACCAGTACGAACAGGTCAGGGACAACCTGGCGCGCGGGAACACCGCCGGAGCGGAGGGGCTGACAGAGCGCGAGGTGCAGACGGTGCTCGACAACCTCGCCGACTACCGCGACCAGAACGAGGGGTAGCCATGTCGTGGGGAACTCGCGCGACGGCGCTGCTCGCACTCGCTGTCCTCGTCGCCACGGTGGCCGGCGTCGGGGCGGCAGTCACGCCCGCGAACGACGGTGCGGCGCTCGCGGCGGACGTCTCCGTCGAACGGACCGCCCCCGACACCGTCTCGGTGACGGTCGTGCCGGACAACGAGACGGGGAACCTCTCGACGGTCACGCTCGAAATCGGCGGCGTCGATGCCGCTGCCGAGACGACCGTGAACGAGACCGACGCCGGCACCTACGAGGGCGAACTCGCCGTCACGGCACTCGTGCCGCCCGACGAGACGGCACCGCTCGGGGGTGCGACCGTGACGGTCAACGCCGGCGAGACCGAGCTCGGCGACGATGCAGTCGACCTCCGGTACGCCTCGCTGAACGGGGCGGTCACGACGTTCGAGGACGGCACGGTCCACCTCACGCCCGCCGACGTGCGCGGGTTCGCCACGACGGCTCCCGTGCCTGTGAGCGTCGGTGACGCGACCGTGAACGCGAGCTACGACGCCGACGCCGGCGCGCTGGTGCTCGACGGCGAGACGCTCCGGTCGCTCGACCGGCAATCGCTGTTCGAGGACCGCCGCATCCGCGTCGCCCCCGACGAGGGCGTGACGGCGTCGCCGACCTCGGTGAACGTGCGTCACGCCGCCGCGAACGCGAGCGAGCTCGTCGCCAGCGGCGACAGCGTCGCCATCGCGAACCCCCTGCTGTCGGTGCTCGACGCCGGCGGCTACCACCTCGACCTGACGACCGAGTCGCCGAACGGGCAGTTCGCCGGCCCCGTCGAGGCGACCGAGACGGGCATCGAGCTGCCGCGGACCGCACTCGCGTCGAGCGTGACTGCGACGCTGGCGGTGGGCGACGCCGAGGGCCCGCGTGTCCTCGACGGCTGGACGAGACAGTACGCGAGCGAACCCATCAACGTGAGCGTGGACCGGAGCTACTTCGCGGCCGAGACGGACGGCGTGTCGGCCATGCTGCTCCAGCGCGACGGTGACGTCGACCGGCTCGGAGCCACCCGGGAGGACGGCTACTACGCCGTCGAGAACGGGACGTCGCTGCCGGAGGGTCAGACGGTCCTGCTCGTCGTGGAAACTGATGGCGAGCAACGGATCGTCTCGGCGCAGACGGTCGAGAGGACCGTCGCCGGTGCGCCGAACGAGTCGTCGACGAACCAGGCCGACGGCAACGGGAGTGAGGGGACGGCCACGACCACGGTGGCCGGGACCACCACCGCTGCGACGAACGCGACGAACGCGACGAACGCGACGAACACCAGTGCCGGTGGTGGCTTCCTCCCCGCGAGCTACGGAGTCGTGGACTGGGGCCTCCTCCTCGGCGTCGGGCTGCTGGGCGGTATCATCGGGACGCTCATCCTCGTCGTCGTGCGGTTGATTGCAGGTGCCGCCGGCCCGAACGGCGATCCGACCAATCCGAAGGGTGCAGCGGTCGTGCTCGGTGCAGGTGGCCTGTTCGGGCTGATCGGATCTCTCATCGTCGCGTTCTTCGTCGCCGGTTCCAGCGGAGCCATCGACATTGTCTTTGCCGTGCTCGTCGGCGCGGTCGTCGGCGGGCTCGCCGGGCTCGCGCTCGCCGGACTCCTGTCCTGGCTCGGCTTCTGGCACTTCGGCGAGGGTGCCGGGACGACCACCCCCGACCCGGTCGACGTGAAGGTGACGCTGGTCGACGCCAACGGCCACCGCATCCGCGAGGACGCGGACGTCGTCGCCAAACCGACCCGCGGTGCCGGCTCGCGGACCACGCGGTCGACCGACTCCGGCGTCGTGAGCATGTCGCTGTTACCCGGTGGCTGGCAGCTGACCGGTGCGGTCGGCACCCAGCAGCGGACCGACCAGCTCGAGGTGACGGACGGCAGGCACACCGGGGAGCAGGCCCAGCTCGCGTTCCCCCGACCGGGTGTCCAGGTGACCATCACCGACAAGCTGGACGGGGAACCCATCCCCGGGGCACGCGTCACGGTCGAACCGGACGAGGGCGACGACGAGACCGCCAAGACCGGCCGGAACGGCCGTGTCAGCGTGACGCTCCCGTACGCGGCCTCGACCGCCACCGTGCGCGTCGACCACCCGAAGTACAACGCCGCGAGCAACGACTGCTCGCTGGCCGACGACGGCCCGCTCGAACTGAACGTCGGGCTGAGCCGGAAGACCGGCCGCCTGTCGGTGACCGCGGAGGTCGACGGTGTGGCGACCGAGGGGCTCCCGGTCTCCATCGCACCCAGCGAGGGCGACCGCTACCGCGTCGACGAACGACAGGGATCGCGCCGGACCGACGAGCGCGGCCGGGTCAGGGCGTCGGATGTCTTCGTCGGCGACTACGTCGTCGGCCTCGACGTCGCCGGCTCGCAGTCGGACCTGTTCCGGACCCGGACGACCGAGGTCGCCATCCACGAGGGCGAGCCGACGAACGTGACCGTCGAGGCGTCGTTCGAGTGGACGGTGCCCCAGGCGATGCGGGACCGGGTCCGGCGGCTCCGTCGCGAGGTCGACGGCCTCTCCGAGCAGTCGGGCCGCGACACGGCGTTCCCCGGCTACTACGGGAGCGTCGTCGACCGCCTGCTCGACCTGGTCGAGGCACTCCCGCAGTACGGCCACCTGTTCGCGACCGGGGAGCACCGGCCGGGCGAGGTCGCCGAGGCACTGCTGGACGCCGCCGAGGACGGTATCTCGCGGGTGAACACGGCGATGACGACCAAGCGCAACGTCGACATGTTCGCCGCGTGTGCCGACATGGCGAGCGTCGACCTCCGGTGGGACGGGGACGTGCTCACCCACGAGGCGTACTTCGACTACGTCGATGCCGACGTGGACAGCGACCTGACCGGCCGCATCGAGCGGACCCGGTCGCGGATCGACGACGAACGGGCGGACCTGACCGAGGTGGAGCCGGCGACGGAGATGTGGGAGCACGCCAGGGAGCTGTTCCAGGAGACCAGACGCGAGCGCGAGCCGCTCGTAAAGGCCGCACAGGCGCTCCTCGTCGCCGGACTGCTCGACGCGGTCGAGCACAGCTTCGACCGCCGCGAGCTCAGGGAACGGATGAAGCGGACGGTGTTCTGAGAGATGGATGGACTGAAACTCCTCGTCGGGCTGGTGGTACTGGCGTCCGTGACCGCGACGCCGGCCGTCGCCGCGAGCGCAGGTGGGACGCCCACCGCGTCGGCGACGACCGGGGACACGGCCGCGACGACGCAGCCCCCGCTCGACACGACGGTGGGACAGGCACAGAACGACGCACCGCCGGAGACGGCCGACGAGTACCTCGCGGCGTTCAACCAGCTGTCGGGGACGCCGGCGTTCGAGCAGTACACCGAGTTCGAGACCATCCGGTCGCTCGCGGTCTCGAAGCTCCAGGTCGTCGAGTTCGACGACGCGACCGAGCGCGAGATGGGGACGGTGCTCGCGCTGTTGCGGTCGTTCAACGAGAGCTACACCGCGGCCCAGAACGGCTCCGTCGGCGAGAGCCTCTCGGCGGCGAACGGGACTTCGGACCACGTCCGCGCGCTCGAGGAGCAGGGGCTCACCTACGCGCCGCTTGCGGACCTCGCGCTCAGCCGGTTCTACGAGAACCGGGGCGACGCCCTGCTGCAGTCGGCCTCCGACGTGACGCGCACCCCCGAGAAGATACAGCTGCTCGGGCAGGCCGCGACCGCGTTCCGGCAGGCCGGGGCGACCCAGAAGTACTCGCAGGTGAACCTCCGCGTCGAGGAACTCCGCAGCGAGTACGAGCGTGACGTGACGGCGATGAACGCCGCCGAGGAGCGGGCGGGCGGCTTCCTCGACAGCTGCTCGTCCTGCGACGGCGTGAGTGCGGTCGCCAGCGGCGAACTGTTCGGGACGTTCGCGCTCTACCAGGAGTCCGGCGGCACGCTGGCGGACGTCCGCGACGCCGAACAGCGGGCGGACGAGAACGCCCTCTCAGACCGCGAGAGTCGGCTCGCGACCCTCCGGACCGACATCTCGTCTGCACGGACGACGCTGGCGCTCGCGAGCGGCGTGTTGCTGGTCGGCTACGGCCTCCTCGTCGCGCTGGTGGCGATGCTGGTGACCCACCGGCTCGTCGTCTGGCGGCGGACGGTCGACGCGGCGAACGTCGGTGAGATCGTCGTCCTCCAGGGTGGTCACGATGCGTAGGAACACCGTGTTCGCGGTCGGACTGGTCGTGCTCCTGCTCGCCGGGGCAGCCGTCGCCGCACCGGCGTCCGCTGACCATCCCGCGGCGACCGAAACGGACTCTGGCAGACTCGACGGGAGTGCCACCACCGACGCGAACACAACCGAGACGACCGCGCCACAGACCGCCCAGCTCTACCTCGAGCGGGCGTTCGAGGGCGAGTCGGACACCGACACCGCCTCCATCGAGTTCACGGCGGACAGCAACACGACCGTCACCGCTCCGAGAGAGGTTACAGATCAGGAGGTGACGTTCAGCTTCGACCGGTGGTCCGGCGGCGGAAGTAGCGGGACGAGCAACACCTTCTCGCTGACCCAGGGTGAGACCTACGAGGTCGAGTACGAGGCCACCGGCGAGTCAGAAGGGAGGACGGGGACGAGCGGCACGAGGTCGGTCTACATCTCGGAGAGCGGCGGGATGACCGGCTACCTCGAGGCGAACGTCCAGTACCTCGAACCGCAGTTCGGCTCCGGCTCGGTCGACGGTACCCCCGAGGTCCGGTTCGAGGGGCAGGACGAGCAGACGACGAGCGTCACCGTGGAGTTCCAGAACGTCGGCAACGGTGAGATGGACGTCGAGTCCGCCTCCGCGTCGGGTGGGACCTACGTCTCCGCGAGTACGAGCGACGTGCCGAACCGTGTGGGCTCCGGCGACAGCGCCTCGGTCACGGTCGACGTGACGGTCGACGAGGACGCACGCGAGGGGACCCGTTCGGTCTCCCTGACCATCGAGGACAACCTCGGCAACACCCTGTCCGGCAGCTTCGACGTCGAGATCGTGAAGGCGACGTCCGTCGACGCTTCCGAGTCGGTGGTGGACCTGGGTGACGTCCTCGTCGGTACCAGTGCCAGTGCTCCCGTGACGATACAAGAGGAGACCGGCTACGATTCGGTCGACGTGACCGTCAGCGACCCGGGCGGTGTCAATCGCAACGCCTCCGCGTCGGTCTCCGGACTGGCTGGAACCCTCGGTGCGGGCGACAGCCGGACCGGTACGGCGACGGTCAGCATCGACGGCGACGCGGTCCAGCACGCGGAGAAGTCCTGGACTGTCAGACTCGAAACGGACGATTCCGACGCCAACCCGGAGACCTTCCGCGTCGAGGCGCGTGTCATCTACCCGGCGCGGTTCGGCGAGCCCACGGGAACGGGTGCGTCCTACACGTTCGACGAACCGCGCGGCGAGTCGACGTTCACCCGGGAGGTCAGCACCACCATCGAGAACACCGGTGACCTGCCACTGGAGATGCAGGACGTCAGCGTCGGCTCTCCCGACTTCGACGACCAGTACGTCAGCGCGGAGCTGACCCGTTCGTCGCCCCGGATCCCCGGGCAGAGCACCCGCGACTACGACATGGACGTGACCCTCGACAGCGAGGTCCCGGCGGGCGACCACACGCTGAGCGTTCGGTTCACGTCCAGCAACGCCTCCGCAGGCACCCAGACCGTCGAGGTGCCGCTCACCGTCGACCACGAGACCGACCTCGGGCTCGACACCGAGACCGCCGACTTCGGTGAACTGGAGATCACCCAGACCGACACCCGGACGGTGACGGTCTCGGAGCTGCTCGGCTACAACGCGGTCGAGAATCTCACGCTCCAGCGCGTTGACGGGCCCGAGCAGGGCTGGCTCACCGTACAGCGGGGGCTCCCCGAGCAGCTCGCAGCGGGCTCCGAGAGCCAGGCGGTGTTCCAGCTCCAGTTCGACACCGACGCCGAGGTGTTGACCCCCTACGAGTGGACCTACCGGGTGAACGGCGACGATATCGAGCCCCGGACGTTCACCATCACCGGCGAGCCCGGCATCATCGAGAGCGAGGCGACCCACGACGGTCTCCAGTCCTTCGCGGAGGACGACGACGCGCTCGCGACCTCGGCCGGGTCGATGGACGAGATGCTGACCCGCCTCG
Source organism: Haloarchaeobius salinus (assembly GCF_024464185.1). Lineage (NCBI taxonomy): Archaea > Methanobacteriati > Methanobacteriota > Halobacteria > Halobacteriales > Halorubellaceae > Haloarchaeobius > Haloarchaeobius salinus. The sequence continues at coordinate 174,630 of NZ_JANHAU010000006.1, read as the reverse complement.
AGGAGAAGATAGAGGAGGGTGACCTCGACTCCGGGCAGGACATCTCGCGCGGGTTCACCGCCGCACAGACGTTCGTGGAGTTCCTCAACGCGACCGAGCGCGTACAGGAGGTGCGCGAGGCCGAGGGCAACGAGGCGGCCCAGGAGGAGCTCGTCAGGGCGGCCTCGACGTACAACACGGTCGCGCTGTACGTCTCAGAGCTCGAGGACCCGGAGCTGCGCGAGCTCGGCCAGCAGGCGCTCACGGAGGGGAACGCCGTGCTGAACGACGAGATCGCGACCCAGCGGTCGTACTACGAGGACCGGCTCGCGAGCGAGGAGACCTCGCTGCTGGAGGAGGCGATGATCCAGCGCAGTCTGGCGCGCATCGCCGTCCTCGAGGGGGAGGACGAGCGGGCGAACCAGCTGCAGGCGGACGCGGACGCCGCGTTCGAGGCCTACTCGACGAACGTGAGCCAGGGGCAGGCCAGCCTGCAGGAGGCCCGGACTGCCCGTGAGAACATGAGCGGGTCGATGCTCACCGCCGTCGGGGGGACGCCGCTGCTGCTGAACCCGGCGAACCTCGGCCCGTTCGACAGCCAGCGCACACACATCGCCGACCGGTACGACGAGGCCATCGCGAACTTCGAGGCGGCCGGCGAGGGGGAGACCGCCGACTCCATCCGCGAGGAGCGGAACCAGCGGCTCTCCGCGCTCTCGACCGCCCGGACCGCGATGTTCGTCGTCACCGGCGGCTACGTGCTCGCGTTCGTCGCGTTGCTGGTCCACCTGGTCCGGGGGACGCTGGCGTACGTCTCGGACGCCAACGAGGCCGTCAGCGGCGAGTTCCTGGTCTGACGTCGGGACTCCCCGCGGCACTCCTCTTCTGACTGGGTCGATCGTGAAACCAGGCCGGAACAACGTTTATCGTTAATGGTGATAGATTTCTACGTACGATGGGCCGGAACCACTCGGACCAGAGCGGAGGCGACCCGCGAGGTGAGACCACGGCGGCCGGCCTCGCCGACGACCAGCTCTACCGGGGCCTCGCGGCGGCCGAGCGGCGGCGCGTCCTCTACTCGCTCCTGACGCGCGGGCCGTCGACCGTCGACGAGCTGGCGACGCTCCTCGCCGGCTGGCGCGCCACCGACAGGGGTCGGATGGTCCCCGCGGACGCCCGTCGGACGCTCCTGACCGAACTCATCCACGTCCATCTGCCGTTGCTCGAGGAGGCCGGCCTGGTGGTCCGCGACGACGACTCGGGCAGCATCGAGGTCGGCCCGCTCGACCCGGCGGTCGAGGAACTCGTCCGCGAGAGCATCGCCGCCGAGTCGACACCGGGGGGCTGACGATGCTGGACTCGCTTCTCGACCGCGTCACGCGGAGCGACAAGCGCTTCACCGTCTACGGTCGCGGGGACGAGACCGACATCGAACGACAGTTCGAGGCACACTCGGTGGTGGTCGACTGGCAGCAGCTCCCGCCCGACGGCCCGGAACCGTTCGTGGTCGTCGCGGAGGGCGGCGAGGTCGTCGGCGTCATCCCGCTCGAGGAGCTCGAGTGGCTGTTGACCCCGCCGGTCGTCCGTCCGTCCGATCCCACGAACATCGCACCGGGCTACCGGGTGCTGTTCGAGGTGCTCGACGAGACGGTGTTCACCGCGATGAACCGCCGCCAGCTCCTCGCGGTCAGCCACGAGATCGAGGACCGGGCACGCCGCGTCGGCAACGGGCGGTTGCACGCCAGCTTCCAGCACCTCTCGGCGTTCGCCGACCAGGTCGAGTGGTACTGGACGCTCGGCGAGACCGACCTCGACATCCACGTCTACGGCGCGCCGGACTGGGAGCCACCGGAGATACCCGGGGTGACGTTCCACGGCTACGGCGACGACGTGCTCGAACGGTACTGGGTCGTCACGTTCGACGGCGGGACCGAGGAGCTGCAGGCCTGCGGGCTCGTCGGCCGGGAGTTCGACGAGACGTACGACGGCTTCTGGACCGACGACCCCCACCTCGTCGAGCGCATCGAGACGGAACTCGTCGCGGGAGCGGGGCCCGACTGACCCCGTCTCAGTCCGTCTGCTCGAACGCCGTCGAGAGGTGTGCGGGGACCGACAGCTCCGTCTCGGGTTCGTCGTCCTCCCAGGTCGCCGTCCACTCGTCGAGGTGCGACCGCGCCCACTCGTCGGGGGTGGCCGCGACCGGCCCGCCGAGCGTGAGGCGGTCCGTCTCGCCGTCGCAGGTGACCACCAGATCGACGGCCAGCTCGCGGTCGCTCTCGGCCGGCTTCACGTCGACGTAGTGCTCGATCGTCTCGCCGGGCTGGAGCGACTGGATCGTCTCCTCGACGTATATCATGTCGTTCAGCCGGTCCCCGGTCGCGGCGAGCTGGAGCTCCGTGATGGGCTCCTCGGAGACGTTCCGCAGGTTGCAGACGACCTTGCTGTAGGTGTCGGCGACGTGGGTCTCACGGCCGATGCCGGGGTCGAGCCGGCTCGCGACGGACGCCCCGGTCCCGGCGTCCCGTTCGACCGGTGCGAGCGACTGGAACCGCCCGCTGCCGTCGTATTCGACCGTGATCGGCACGACATCGTCGGTGTCGGTCAGCTCGGTCTCCTCGTGGGGGACGGTGCCCGACCAGCGGACCGTCTCACCGGGGCCGAGCCCGTCCCCGCGCGGGTCGATGTCCCAGCCGCCGACCCAGGTGACGTCGACCCCCTCGACCGAGAGGAACTCGTCCGTCCGGTTCTCGACGGTGCCACGGACCCGGACCGTCGGGGCGCTCGCGTCGACGGTCGCACGCACCGCGAGCGGCCCGTCCCGCACCTCGACGTCCATCGCGCCGGTCTCCGCGAGGCTGTGGCCACCCGCCGTTGCGGCGACGGGCGTGAGCTGGCTGCGGCCACGCCGGGCGAGTGCGTGGGCCCGCTGGTATCGGCGCTCCTCCCCCCGGTCGAAGGAGCCGAGCGGGAACTGCTCGCCGTCGACCGCGAGCGTGAGGTCGTCGACCGGTCCCTCCGTGTCGACGGCGAGGTACTCGAGGAACGCCTCGGTCGCCGCCGGCTCGTCGTCCGCGACGGCGCGCCGGAGCGACACGGACGGCGAGTCACCGGCCGCGTCGCCCCGACCGCCCCCTCCGCTGTCGGCGTGGCCCGGCCGTCCGCCACCGACGGACTGCTGCCCTGTGGTTCCGCCGTGCTGGGCACCGCCGCCCGGCTGTGCGGCACCCCTGGACTGGCCGCGCCCACCGGCCGGTGACGGACCCGCCATCCCGGCGAAGCTGGTCCCGAGCGAGAGCTCGTGCGTGTCCTCGACGCCGGCACCGTCGAGCCGAGCGCGGAGCACGTTCCCGTCGAGCCCGTCGGCGACGTACCCCGGGAAGGCGACCGAGAGCGTCCACGTCGCGCCCGGTGCGGCGTCGACGGTGCGTTCGACCGGTCCCGCGTCGCCGACGCCCACCAGGGTGAGCGTGTCCGCGACCCGCGTCTCGGTCGGGTTCTCCACGGTCACGTCGACGAACAGGAACGCCTCCCCGACGGTCGGGTCGACCGACACCGCGACCGAGCCGTCGGTCGCCGTGGTCGTCGCCGTCGCGACCGTCGTCCCGGTGTCGTCGACGACCGTTCGCTCGACCGGCTCGCCGGGGGTGTAGCTCTCGGTCAGCTCGACGCGGCTGGTCTCCCCCGGCGCGACCGAGCCGACGTGGAGGTCGTCCTCGCGGACCCGGAGCTCCTGGAGCACCTCGCCCTCGTTGTGGACGAACAGCGTCGCGTGGACGGTCGTCCCCTCGACACGATCGACCGATACCTCGGCGTCGACGGACTCCTCAGGCGGGTCCGGTCGCTCGATGTCGACCGACCCGGTCGCCAGCGCCACGCCGTCGGCGGAGACCCGGACGTCCGCCGCGTCGACGTCCTCGACGCTCGTCACCTCGAAGGTGGCCGTCGTGCTGTCGTCCGCCGGCAGGTCGACCGTCGCGCTCCGGCGGGCCGTCGTCGCACCGTCGACCGCGATGGTCACCGTCGCACTCCCCGCCGTCTCGGCCGTGCTCGTCAGCTCGACGACGAGCGGCTCGCCCGGGGCGATCGCGTCGACGGCGAGGGCCGCGGTCACCGCGTCGACGTCGACGCTCCGTCGGTGGACCGACAGCGTGTCCTCGCGGTAGATACAGACGGGGTCGCCGCTCCGCGCCGGGTACACCGCACCCGGTGGCAGGCCGTCGACCGACTCGTAGGTGCCGTCCGGCCGCACCGAGAGCAGGCCGTCGGCCGTCCGCACGAGCAGGGTGTCGTCGCCCCGTGGCGTGACCTGCGTGGGTCGTATCTCGGTGCGCCACTCGACCTCGCCCGAGTCGGGGTCGACGCCGACCAGCTGATCGGACTTCAGCGCCGCGACGACGGTCCCGCCAGCGCCGCCGACGCCGGTGAGCGCGCTGCCGATGTCCGCGTCGAAGACCCGCTCGCCGTCGGCGTCGACACCGGTGACGAACGACCACGCGCCGAGCAGGAACCGACCGTCGGCGGCGACGAACGAGGCCTCACCACCGACGTCCGCGTACGGTCTGTCCACCGTCCAGCGGCGCGAGCCGCGCTCGCCGTCCACGCCGACGAGGCTCCGTTCGGTCAGGACACAGACCACGTCGGCCTCCGGGAGCGCGGCCACCCCCTCGACGCCCTCGTCGGCGAGGCCGAGCGACCAGACCCGCGAGCCACCGTTCTCCGGTGAGAGCGCGACCAGCGAGTCGGCCGTCAGCACGTAGACGAGCTCGCCCAGGGCCACGTCGACCGGCTCGTCGTCGACCCGGAGCGTCGACCGCGCTGCCCCCCGGACGTAGGTCACGTCGCCGTCGGCGACGAGCGCGACGTCTTCGACCCCGCCGTCGCTGGCTTCGACCGCCGGCAGCTCGAACGCCGCGACTTCGGCGTAGCCGCTCACACGGCATCGCCTCCCGCGTCGTCGTCTGCCGGTCCGTCCGGCGTCGTGCCTGCGGCTCCACCATCCGTCGCAGCATCGCCGCTCGAACCGTCGTCGCCGGCCGGGTCGTCCCCCGTCGCACCGTCGGTCGCGCTCGTGCCGTCACCGCCGTCCGCACCGCCTGCACCGAGCAGGGACTCGAGTGCACTCGGCTGGCCCCCCAGGCTCATATCCAGGCGCTCCGCCTGGGCCTCGACGTACCGCTGCATCTCGGGGTAGCCCTCCAGTTCGTCGGTCTTCTCGCGGACGCTGGCGACGTACTGTCGCACGGTCTTCGGCTCAGAGCCCGCCAGCTTCGCCAGCAGATAGTCGGTGTCGGGAACGATGGGGTCGCCGTCGATGACGCTCTCGACGAGTTCGCGCTGGAACTCGCTGCCGAGGATGCGGTCGGCGACCTCCGCCGGGGTGTAGCCGACCGACGCCTCGCCGAGGCGCTCGTAGTCGATCTCGTCCGCCGTGGAGAGGGAGTCGAGCTGCTTGCGCCACACCTCCGCCATCACCGTCTCGTCGGGCTGGGGGATGAACTGCTGGATGGGGAACCGGCGGGTCGCCGCCGGGTCGATGGTGAACGGCATGTTCGTCGCGCCGATGACGAGCAGGTTGTCCTCGACGTCGTTCATCTCCTGGAGGAACGCGTTCGTCAGCGAGCGCTCGTGGCGCTGGAGCGAGTCGTCGCCGCGGTCGGGGATGAGCGTCTCCACCTCGTCGAAGAAGAGCACGCAGAACCCCTCCTGGGCGATGCCGTGGGCCTTCTCGAACACCGCCGAGACGCGCTTCTCCGACTCGCCGGAGTACTTCGACAGGATGTCCGAGCCCCGCACCTCGAGGAACTTCACCTCGCCGTAGTTGTCCTCGATGCTCGTGTTGTACATCGCCTCGTGGGCGATGGCCTCCGAGACGAGCGTCTTCCCACAGCCCGGTGGACCGTACAGCATCATCGAGCTCCCCCGCGAGGCGAACGCCTGGCCGTATCGGCGCTCGACCTCGTTCCGGGTCTCGGCGTCGAACAGCGCGAGCAGCATCCTGGCGGTCTGTTTGACCTCGGGGAGCCCGGCGACGTCCTCCTCGAAGGAGACGGTCGGCTTCTTCGGCTCGAGGTTCACCTCGACGGCCTCCTCGTCGGCGACCTGCTGGCCCCCGCCCGGGCCGCCGCCGTGGGTCGGCCCGCCACCACCTCTCGCCCGGCTGGACTCCGTCGCCTTCAGCTCGCGGAGCTCGCCCGCACCGATGAACTCGATGTCGGTGTCGTCGGTCACCCGCACCGTCGTGTAGCCGCTCGGTTCGACCTTCGCGGCGGTGAACGTCGCGAGCCCGTCGCCCTGCTTGACGACCTCCTCGAACGGATGCAGCAGGTAGCTCGTCGAGCGCAGGAACGACTCCAGCTTCTCGGGGTCGTTGCCGCCGGCGTGGAGCTTCACCGCGTCGCACTCCACCACGTCGTGCACCGAGGCGTTCGGGTCCACACGGAAGTCCCGCGAGGAGTCGATACCGCCGAACAGCTCGGCGACGTTCCGGTGCATCCGCACCTTGTTCCCGATGGTCTCGCCCGCGAGCGGCCCGTCGTCGACCGCCTTCGCGAGGAAGTGGGCCGACCGGTTCTTGTGGCGTATCTCCACCACGTCGCTCGAGTTCCCGAGCTTCGATTCGCCTATCTTTACGTGTGAGGTCGGCTGGTCCTGTCGCAGTATCGGCGTCAGATTAAGCATTGTCTCCTCCGTTCAGTCGTCCGCCCGCCCACTCCGCGAACGAGAGCGGCCGGTCGCTCCGCCGGTCGGTGCGTCTCCCGACGAACGCCACGCCCGAGCTGGCCCGGACGAGCACGTCACGCAGCGACGCGAGCATCCGCGAGAGGCCCTCGCAGGCGGCCCGTGCGCCGGGGGCGTCCACCGCCCGGCTCCGTCGCGCCAGCGTCTCCGCCCGGGCGAGCAGGTCCTCGGTCACCGCCCGCATCACCGCGAGGGTCGGTCCCCAGTTCCGGGCCGCCGCACCCGTCGTGGCCAACGGGACGACGAGTTCGCCCGCCCGACGTTCCATCCGCCGCGCCGCGACGAGCGCGTCCACGGTGTCCGTGCCACCCGGGACGCCGTCGGTCCACGCGGTCCGGTCCGCGTACTGTGCCTCCAGCACACCGGTCAGTGCCTCGCCGAGACCGTCGTCGTCGCGACCCACCTGCGAGGGGAACGGCGCGGCGGCGACGAGTGCGTCGCCGAGTTCCGCCAGCGCGCTGGTCGCCTCGTCGGCGGTCCGGTACACCGACGGGTCGTCGTAGGTCGGGGCCGCGAGCAGCGTCTCGACGCGCTCGTCGACGCATCTGAGCGTCCCGAAGAACGATTCGACGCGGAGCACGGTCGACGTGGCCGACACGGGTCGACCCCCTTACACCTCGAAGTTGACTGCGTCCGCGTCCGTCTCGACCTCCTCGTCGGCGGTCTGTTCCGCGGTCTCGGCCACGTCCTGCACGTCGCCGACGGTGTCCTCGACCATCGACGCCAGGTCCGTCGCGGAGGTCTGGTCGATCTTCTCGTCGATGTCGCCGACGCCGCCGAGCTTCGTCGCCAGTGTCCCCATGTTCTCGACGATGTTCGTCGCGTCGTTCGGGAACTCCCGCTTCTGGACGGCGACCACCCGGATCTCCTGTTCCTTCGTCACCAGCGCCTCCTTCGCGGAGTTCAGCATGGAGATCTGGTGGGCCAGCTCGGACGTGCCAGCTTCGACGGTCTCGAGCAGGTTCTCCTGGTCGACCTCCTTCATCTGCTTGTGGTAGATGAACTGGCGCTTGAGCTGGTTGTAGCGGTTGCGCTCGCTCTCGTCCAGCTGTGAGGGGTCGTCCGGCACGCCCGGGCCGTCACCGATGGCCTTCAGCTCCTGGGCCGTCTCCTGGATGCGCTCGTCGATCCGGTTCGACCCGGTGTCGATCTCGTCCATCTTGTCCTCCAGCTTGTCCTTCGCCCGCTCGACGCGGTCCATCGTCTCGTCGATCTTGTCGACGCAGGCCTCGATGCCGGCCGCCCAGTTCAGCGCGGCCCGCCCCGAGAGCTCGTCGTCGCGCGGGTCCTGGAGGAGCACGACGTCGTTGCCGTCGAATCGGAGGATGTCCTGGTCCTCGAAGTACTCGAGCAGTGCGTCGGCCTGGCGCTCGCTGGAGACGACCTTGCCGTACTCGTCCTCCGCCGCCGCGAGCGTCTCGACGGCGGTCTGCCGGTCGATGCGGCCGTTGCCCTCCTCCAGGTTCATCTCCCCGAGGAGGTCCCCCTTGATGATGGCCCGCACGGCACGCTCCCATTCGCCCTCTACGTCGTCTCCGTTGGTCCAGTCCGCCTCCATGCGGACCATCTCGTCGGTCTCGTTCACCGGGTTCGCGATGACGTAGTCGACGCCATCGACGGTCGTGGTCTCGAACGTGTACTTTCGTGGCATTGTCTGAGATACTGCTGGCTGGTTAGCTGTCGACGCCACCGAACTCCTGCTCCGCGACGACGTCTGCGTACCGCTCCGCGACGGCGTCCCTGACGTGCCGGTTCACCGACGGGTCGTTGCTCACCTGCATCTCCTCGACGTGCTCGGTCGCCGCCTCCTCGAACTCCGTCGGCGACGCCGGCAGCACGTCGCGTTCGGACTTCACGTCGGTCAGCACCCGTCGGGCCTCGCCGTCGACGTAGGAGTCGAACTCGTCGCGCATCACCACCATCTCGCGTCCCACCTCCAGGTCAAGCCGGTCGGCGAGGGCGTCCTGTGTCGCCTCGACGATCTCCTCCTGCATCCCGTGGGCCTGCGAGAGCACGTCGAACCTGGCCTCGATCTCGGAGCGGACGACCCCCGGGAACTCCGGGGTGGGGACGAGGTACTGCGAGCCCTCGAAGTGGGACTCGACAGCGTCCTCGGTCTCGCTGGCGACGTAGCGCGCGAACTCGTCGAGCGCGCTCTTGACGAGGTACTCGCCGTCGAGGTCGACGACGAACCCCTCCTGCTCGAGGTAGCGGATAACGTCGGTCGTCGCCGCCACGTCGATGACCTTCTCGAGGTCGCTGTGGCTGATCTTCCCCCGCGCTGCCTTGCGTTCGAGCTGGGAGTCCAGCCCGACGTTGCCCGCGTGCTCCTTGAGGCGCGGCCCGATGGTGTAGTAGTCGCGCTCGCCCGCCGTGATGCGCGCCACGAGGTCGCGGGACTCCAGTTCGCTCGCGAAGTAGTCCACGTCGTCGATGGCCAGGTCGAACCGCGACCGGAGCGTCTCCGACGTGATCACGATCCGCTGGCTGAACACGCTCGTCAGTTCGTTCGTGACCGCGTCCGAACTCCCCACGCTGAACGTGTCGACGTAGTAGACGCCGTCACGGATCTGCTCCAGATCGGAGAACTCGTCCTCGGTGAGGTCACGGAGCGCCTTCTTGAGGTCCGACGTGGACAGGTTTCGGGCGTTGAGCGTGCCGGTGTCTGCGCTCTCGTATCGGTTCTGGATGGTCCCCCGCTTGTCCGTCACGTACAGAAATCCGTAGTTCGCCATCGCGACGGACCGACAGATGTCTTCGAGGGCGTCGGTGTCGACCGGCAGCAGTGACATACACACGTCTATACCTATCTGCGACAAAATACTTCGGGCCGTGCGCTCCCCCTCGCGGGGGCGGTTCTCCGCTCAGAACTCGGTGCCCTTGCGGGCGCGCTGGCCGGCCTCGATTGGATGGCGCTCCTTCCGGACGTTCGTCACGAGGTCGGCCACGTCGTCAAGCCAGTCCGGTCGCTCGTGCCCGCCGGTCAGCACGAGTTCGAGGTCGGCGGGTTTCTCCTCGACGAGTGCGAGGACCTCGTCCGCGTCGAGCAACCCTCGGTTCGCCGCATAGAGCACCTCGTCGAGCACGAGCATGTGGACACCGTCCGTCGGGTCGCCGTCGAGGTCGAGCGGCGCGGTCAGGTCGGCGTCGTCACAGCCGTCCAGAATCTCCCGGGTCCGCGCCCACCCTCCCGCCGCCTGCGCAGCGTGCTCGTCGTCGTCCGTGCCGTCCGCGAACCGGTGCCAGCCGTAGTGGCCGGTGTTCTCGTAGGAGAGCCCCGGCATGGCGTCGATGGCGTTGTACTCGCCGCGGACGTCCTCGACGCTGTCCGCGCCGCCCTTCATGAACTGCAGCACGTGGACGCGGTAGCCGTGGCCCGCGGCCCGGAACGCCATGCCGAGCGCCGCGGTCGTCTTCCCCTTCCCGTCGCCCCAGAACGCCTGGACGAGGCCGAACTCATCGGGTGCCGACGGCTCGATGGGCCCCGAAGCGGGTCGTCGCGCGTCGCCGGTCTGCTCGCTGTCGGTCATCGTGACGGCCTACGGTGCGTCCGACCTTGAATCGCCCAGTTCGACGGCGTCGCCGACGTGGAGCACGTTGCCCCACGACGCCTCCGGAATCCGGGTGTTGACCATCACCCGGAAGTAGTGGTCGAACCAGTCGCGGTCGGCCCACTCGGGCAGCGTCGCCTCCCGCCGTTCGACGAACGTCGCCTGGAAGTCGGCCGTCTCGGCACCGGTGTCGGGGTCCCGCGTCGGAACGACGCAGCGCTGGCAGGGCTGGACGCCCTCGAACTCGACGTCACCGATGGTGAACTGCCGGACGGAGCCGCGGTCGGCGTACAGCCGGTCCTCCCAGAACGCCTCGCCGGCCTCGACGACGACGTTCGGGCGGAGTCGGCGGAGCATCTCCGCGGTGTCGATACCGTCGTACCAGCCGGCCATCTCGGCGGCCGTCTCGCGGGCGATGACCGTCGGTCCGTCGGCCGCCGTATCGTCCGGCATCCCGCCGGAGGCGTCGCGGACGACGCTGACCGGATAGTCGAGGAAGTCGCTCAGCCAGGCGTTCAGCGCGCCGCGTTCGGCGTCCATGCTGAAGGTCGCCCAGTCGTCGTCGCGGTGCTCGCGGACCGACAGCTCGCGGCGCTCGGGGTCGTACCGCGACCGGATGCGGTGGAGCGCGGGCTCTCGCTTGCCGTTGACGAACTCGCGCTCCTCGTCGACGATGGCGTACTCGCGGTCGTGCCGGAGCGCGCCGTTGTTGACGTCGACTGCGTCGAGTGAGAGCGGGTCGAGCGACTTGACGGGGTAGACGCGGAGGCTCGCGACGGTCGGCATACCAGTCGATTGGGGACGGGGGGCGTCAACGGTTGTGGTTCCCGCGACCGGTTCCGACCCACCGATTTATCTCGGCGGTGGGCGAAGGCCGGGCCATGGCGACGGTCGAGGTCGACGGACACGACATCCGGTACGTCGAGGCGGGCGAGGGACCACCACTCCTGTTGCTCCACGGCGGCATCATCGACGCCGGCCCGGTCTCGTGGGGCGAGGTGATCGAGCCGCTGTCGGAGACGTTCACCGTCTACGCACCGGACCTGCTCGGCTACGGCGACAGCGACGTCCCGGACGTCGACTACACAATCGACCGGCACGCCCGGACGATGGCGGGATTCTGCGACGAACTCGGCATCGAGGACCCGTCGGTCTGCGGGCTCTCGCTGGGCGGTGCGGTCGCGCTGGGTCTCGCGCTGGACACCGACGTCGAGGTCCACCGGCTCGTCGCGACGAGCTGCTTCGGGCTCGGCACCGAACTCCCGCGTGGAACGTTCTCGTACGTGCTCTCCCGGCTACCGTTCCTCAACCGGATCGCGGTCGCGCTGTTCCGGCGGAGTCGCGGGTTCACGAAGGCGAGCCTCGGCGGTATCGTCCACGACACGGATACGCTCTCTGAGGAGTGCGTCGACGCGGTCTGGGAGTACGCCCGCAAACCCAACGCCTGCGTCGCGTTCCGGAACTTCCGGAGACACGAGATGACGCGGGAGGGCTACGTGACGAACTTCACGCCGCGGCTCGACGCGCTCGACACCCCGACGCTGTTCGTCCACGGGCGACACGACGAGGTGGTCCCGGTCGAACTCGCCGGGCGGGCGGCTGAACGGGCACCGGACGCCGAGCTGACGGTGCTGGAGGACTGCGCGCACTGGCCGCCGCGGGAGGACCCGGACCGGATGGTCGAGCTGCTGACCGAGTTCTGCGCCGGGACGACCGGCTGAGCCGTCTGCGGACCGACCCGACGGCAACCCAACCCAGGTGGCCGTTAGTGCAAAGCTACTTGTCATCGACAGCCCAAGCTCCGACGATGGCCCCCGACGCCGACCCAGAGGAGGAACTGAGCGTCCTCCAGAGCAAGCGCAACGCGACGCGCTACCAGATACTCTCGGAGATCGCGGAGCGCCAGCCCGCGGTCAGCCAGCAGGAGATCGCGGACGAGATCGGTGTCACGGCACAGGCGGTGAGCGACTACCTCCAGGACCTCGTCGAGCGCGACTACGTCCGCAAGCTCGGACGCGGCCGCTACGAGGTCAGCAAGGAGGGCGTGGACTGGCTCATCTCGCGCACCGAGGACCTCCGCGAGTACGTCACCCACGTCTCCGAGGAGGTCATCGGGCAGGTCGACGCCGAGACCGCCGTCGCGGACGACGACATCGAGGAGGGACTGACGGTGACGATGTCGATGCGCGACGGCGTCATGCGGGCCGCGACCGACGGTGACGGCAGTGCGACGGCCGTGGCGGTCACGAGCGCCGACCCCGGCCAGGACGTGGGTGTGACGGACTTCGAGGGCGTGCTCGACTACGAGCTCGGGACGGTGACCGTCGTCTCGGTACCGCGGGTCGCCAAGGGCGGCTCGTCGGCCGTCGACCCGGCCGCTCTCGCGGACCACGCCGGCACCCACGACCTGCTCGCTGTGTCGGGCACGGAGTCGCTGGTGGCCTGCTCCGAGGCCGACCTCGAACCGGACATCCGCTTCGGGACCGCCGAAGCCGTCACCGAGGCGGCGACGAAGGGCCTGACCGTGCTGCTGGTGGTCGTCACGGACGAACTCTCGCGGCACACCGACCGGCTCCGCGACGGCAACATCGGCTACGAGGTCGTGGACGCCGCCGACCTCTGAGGACGACGACCGCCCACGGAGATTACTGCAGTGTATCCGACAGAGGGGGACGCCACACCGGTGCTCATATCGGTATATTTAAGTGAAGGTCCAATCTACGATTTGACACCTCAATCCCGACTCTCGACCGGGAACGGGGTGCCCACTGACGATGACCCGCTCGACGTTCACCATCTCGGCGTTCGCCACCGCGGTCACTGGCGAGGCCGCCAACCCCGGCGTGGAGGGTTCCTCCGCCGCCGGCTGCCAGCGCGGCGCTGGGGATGGTGAACCGAGCGATCCGGGGAATCCGAAGGGGTATCCCGCCGTTCGGTTCGTCTCTGCCGGCGCCGCGTGACGGTCTGACGCGGCTCGGCGGTGTTTCTGCCGACTTCCACGGCTCCTAGGCACCGCCGCTCGCGCCGGCAGTCGGGTTCTCCGGACCGAACTGGTTCCATCCCGACCCACCGGCGGGGTCGCCGCTTCACCTCGACCGCAGCGCCACCACACGAACCGAGCACCGACTGTAGCGTCCGCTCGCACCACGTGGTGTGACCGACGCTACCGCAGCACACGACCGCCCGTGCGGCTCACGACACGGGCACCACCCTCGCGGACGGCGACCACCGACCTCGCGTCGGCCACCGCGTTCGACTCGCGGCGGGGGCGTATGGCACAGGCCAGTCTCGGCCGAGAGACCGAAGCGACAGTCCACCTGCGCGTCCGCGTCCCCGACGGTGCACCCGGCGACCTGCTCGCCGGTGCGGCGACCGTCGTCGCACGCATCGACGCGCTGGACGACGTCGACGTCGAGGAGATCACGGGCATCACGCCCAACCTCAACGCCATCGTCGTCGACGTCCGTGCGACCGTCACGCTTCGCTCCGCGGCCCCCGACGACAGCACCGTTCGAGCCGACCTGGAGGACGGCACCGGCATCGAGGCCGTCCACGAGGTCGCGCTCGCGAACAGGACCGCGGCCACGGCGTAACGCCGCCGCCCGGTCCCCCAGACCGCCTCCCCGCGGTCACCTCCAGCGATTGCAGACGCCGTCCCCGCCGACGACGGCCCTCACGACCGACCGCGACGACGGTCCGGCACCGTCAGGCCGCCGCGACCGTGCCTGCCATCCCACCGTTCGTCGCCTCCTGCGGGCGGTTCCGCCGCTCGCGTTCCATCCACCGGTAGCGTCAAGTCCGGCCCGCGCGAGGACGGAGTAGGACCGAACTGGGGCCGGCGGGGAACCAACTACCCCATGATTTATTATTTATCCGTCCGAACGGGAGTCCATGGCAGACGAAGATGACCTTCGCGAGCAGATGATCGACGCCTTCGGTGGCGCTGACTACCCAATCTCCAGCCCGATGGACCTCGTTCCGGCGCTCCCGAACGGCCCGGGAACCCGGTTCGAGTCCGGCGACTTCTCGATGACCGCGATGGAGCTCCAGACCAAGCTGCCGGGCGGCGACTTCCCGTACGACGACGTGGAGTCGTTCGTCGACGACATCATGGAGAACCTCAAGGACGCCGGCCACCTCGACTGAGCGGCTCCCGAGTCGATTCTTTCGGTAGTGCGACTGCTCCCGACAGCGCCGGGGACGACCGACTTTTCCCGGCCCCACTCGAACGGAGCCCATGGTCACGCAGGTCGCCCCCGACACCCACGCCCTCGACGCCCGGATGATGGACACCCCGGGTGCGATGTCGCCCTACGTCGTCGATGCCGCCGAACCGGTCGTCGTCGACCCCGGTCCAGCCGCCGGTGTCGAGTACGTCATCGAGGGGCTCGACGAGGCCGGCGTCGACCCCGACGAGGTCGGCCACATCCTCCCGACGCACGTCCACCTCGACCACGCCGGCGCGACGGGCGCGCTCGCCGAGCACTGCCCGAACGCCACCGTGGTCGTCCACGAGCGCGGCGTCGACTACCTCACCGACGAGGCGAAGCGGGACCGGCTGTACGAGAGCGCCCGCGCCGCCGTCGGCGACGAGGTGGCGGCGGGCTACGGCCGCCCCGAGCTCGTGGACCGCGACCGGTGTCGTGTCGTCTCTGACGGCGAGTCGGTCGACTGCGGCGACCGGTCGCTGGAGCTGGTCCACGCGCCGGGGCACGCACCCCACCAGGTCGCCGTGCTCGACGACCGGACGGGCGCGCTGTTCGCCGGCGACGCCGCCGGCATGCACCTGTTCGGCGAGCTGCTCCCGACGACGCCCGCGCCCGACTTCGACCTCGAACTGAGCCTCGAGACCGTCGCCCGACTTCGGGAGCTCGACGCCGAGACGCTCTGCTACGGCCACTTCGGGGCGCGCGACGACCCCGACGACGCGCTGGCGGCCTACACCGACCTCCTGCCCGAGTGGGTCGCCGCGGTCGAGGACGCCGTCGAGCGACACGGCGACCACGACGACATCGTCGCCGAGCTCTCGAACGAGTGGGCGTCGCCGACCATCGAGCGGGACGTGGTCGGGGTCCTGCAGACCCTGTGACTGACCCCCACGACGGCCCAACCGACTTTACGTCCCCGTCCATCGGTCCAGCCATGTACGTCGTCCTGACCAGCATCCCCATCGTCCCCGAGCGACGGGCGGAGGCACTCGACCTGTGCGACGAACTCGCCGAGCGGAGCCGTTCGGAACCCGGTGTGCTCTCCTACCACGCGGCGACCGACATCGGCGACCCGAACGTCGTCCGATTCGTCGAGCGGTACGAAGACGCGGCGTCGGCGGAGGCACACATCGAGACGGACCACTACGAGCGGTTCGTCGACCGCCTTCCCGAGTTCGTCGACGGGGAGATGGAGACGACGCAGTTCGCCGTCGACGGCGACGTTCACACCGCGAGCTTCGGCGTCGAGGCCCTCGACTGACGTTCCCACCCCGCGGGAGTCGTGCGACATTTTAAGCGGCTGACGGGTGAGGGTTCAGATATGGTCGACAGAATCCTGGTCCCCTTCGACGAGTCCGAACAGGCACGGACGGCACTGGAGCACGCGCTGACGACCCACCCGGACGCCGAGGTCGTCGTCCTGAACGTCATCGACCTGATGGAGGCGGGGTACAGCGCCCCGTTCGACGGCGGCCTCCCCGGCTACTGGGAGGAGTGGTACGAGCAGGAGGAGCAGGCGGCCGAGGAGCTGCTCGCCCGGGCCCAGGAGATCGCCGACGAGTACGACGCCGAACTGGAGACGGAGGTCGTCGTCGGCCGACCGGCCCGCTCCATCAACGAGTACGCCGACGAGAACGACATCGACCAGATACTCATCGGCAGCCACGGACGTACGGGCGTCAGCCGCATCCTGCTCGGCAGCGTCGCCGAGGCCGTCGTCCGACGTGCCCACTGCCCGGTGACGGTCGTCCGCTGATGTTCCCGCTCCGCGGGGCGTGGGACCACGACGACGTGGCCGCGTTCCTGGACGACGCCCGGATACCCGTCAGGCTCGCCTGTCGCACGCCGAAGGGCGGGCTCTGGATGCTGTCGCTCTGGTTCGAGTACGACCCCGAGGCGGGCCAGCTGGCCTGCGCGACGGCCGCGTCGGCCGACGTGGTGCGCTACCTCCGCGAGGACGACACCGTCGCGTTCGAGATCTCGACGAACCGACCGCCGTACCGCGGCATCCGCGGGCAGGGAATCGCGGCCGTCGGGCCCGACGAGGAGAAGGCGCTGCTGCGTCGCCTCCTCGACCGCTACCTCGGCGGCACCGACTCCGACCTCGCGCGGAACCTGCTCGACCCCGACCGCGAGGAGGTCCGCATCGCGGTCGACGTGACGAAGGCGTACACCTGGGACTTCTCCGACCGGATGCCGAGCGAGGCCGCGGCCGACGCCGAGTGACCGCTCGGACACGGTTTTACTCCCCCGCCCCGTAGCACCGGCCATGACCGACCTGCTGGCCGACGACGCCCTCCCGTCGACGCTGACCCGGGCGCGCTTCGAGCGGCTCGACGGCCTCGTGGCGACGGCCGACGACGACCGCGACCGCCGCGCCGTCACCGAGGTGTTCACCGGTGGGACCGCTGCGACCGTGACCGAGTGCGAGCCCGCGGACGTCGAGTACGCCGTCGAGCGGGCCGCCGCGGCGCAGGAACGCTGGGCCGACCGCTCGCCCGAGGAGCGCGCCGCCGTCGTGAAACGCCTCCACGACATCGTCCTCGACCGTCAGGACGAGCTGCTCGACCTCGCCCAGCTCGAGAGCGGCAAGTCCCGCGCCCACGCCTTCGAGGAGGTGCTCGACGTGGCACTCACGAGCCGCTACTACGGCTACCGCGCTCCGGAGATGCTCGCGACCGAGCGACGCGATGCCGCCGTCCCCCTGCTCTCCTCGACGGCCGAGGTCGTCCACCATCCGGTCGGCGTCGTCGGCGTCATCGCACCCTGGAACTACCCCATCACGCTCGCCATCTCCGACGCGCTCCCCGCGCTGCTCGCCGGGAACGCCGTCGTGCTGAAGCCCGCGGAGACGACGCCGTACACCGCGCTGGCGCTCGTCGAACTCCTGCGCGAGGCGGGCCTCCCCCACGACCTCGTGCAGGTCGTCACCGGCGACGGCGGGGAACTCGGGCCTGCGCTGGTCGACTCGGTGGACTACGTCAGCTTCACCGGCTCGACCGCCACGGGCCGCGAGGTCGCCGCCGCCGCGGGCCGCAACCTCGTGGACTGCTCCCTCGAACTCGGCGGGAAGAACTCGGTCGTGGTGCTCGACGACGCCGACCTCGACGAGGCCGTCGAGGGGGTCGTCGGCGCGTGCTTCACGAACGCCGGCCAGCTCTGCATCGGCACCGAGCGCGTCTTCGTCGACGAGTCGCTGTACGACGAGTTCCGCTCGCGGTTCGTCGCCGCCGTCTCCGACCTCTCGCTCGGGGCGGGCTACCGGTACGGTGTGGACGTTGGCTCGCTCGCCTCGGCAGACCAGCTCGAGACCGTGGAGGCACACGTCGCCGACGCCCGCGAACGGGGTGCGACGGTCCACGTCGGCGGCGACCACCGGCCCGACCTCGGCCCGTACTTCTACGAGCCCACGGTCCTCACCGGCCTGCCTGACGACGCCCGGGCCGCCTGCGAGGAGACGTTCGGCCCGGTCGTGAGCGTCGCACCGGTCTCCGGCGAGCGCGAGGCCATCGAGCGGACGAACGACACCGACTACGGGCTCAACGCGAGCGTCTGGACGACCGACCGCGACCGCGGACGGGCCGTCGCCCGGGCCATCGACACCGGGACGGTCACCATCAACGGCGGCTACCTCGAGACCTGGGCGGCCATCGACGCACCGATGGGCGGCCGGAAGGACTCGGGAATCGGTCGTCGCCACGGCGAGGAGGGGCTCATGCGGTACACGGAGTCACAGACCATCGCGGCGAGGAACTACCCGGTCACCCCGCCCCTCGGCGTCCCGTCCGAGTGGTACGCCCGGGCGCTTTCGGCCTCGCTCCGGCTCTGGCGGAAGGTGCCGTTCCTGCGGTAATCAGAGGTCGTCGAACCTGGCGTACCACGCCCGCGACTCGACCGGCTGGTCGTCCCCGCCGCCGTCACCGTCGTCCCCGAGCCGGTCCTCGCCATCACCGGACGCGAGCGCGGCGAAGCAGACGAGCGCGAGGAGCAGCAGGGCGAGCGCGCCGACCGCCCGCCACCTCGGCACGTCGACGGCCAGCGTGGCGGCTCCGATGAACTCGACGCCGAGCGTCGTGAGGAGGACGGCCACGGCACCGACGGCGAGCACGCCGGCGGCGTGGATGACCTCGCCCCGGCGCGTCTCGGCCGCGCGGCCGACCTCCCGACCGACCAGCGACGCGTTCACCGAGAGGTCCCACGTCGCCAGCGCGGCGGCCACGCCGACGAACACGACGGGTGCCGGTGCGTCGCCGAAGCCGGCCGCGATGCTGGCGAGGAGCAACAGCCCCGCACCGGCCGTCGGGCCGCCGTCGGGTGCCGCGGTCGACTCGTCCCACACCAGGAACATGACCACCGGCAGCGAGACGAGGACGGCACACAGCGCGACGACGACGAGCGCGAGGAACGTCGTCCCCATGCCGTAGGTGCCGAAGGAGACGTCGAGCACCGAGCCGTCCGCCACGAGCCGGTCGACCGGCCACCGGGCCGGCGGGAGCGCCGTCAGGACGCCGACGAGCACCGAGACCACGACACCACCGGCGGCGTAGCCGAGCGTCTTCGGCGGCTCCCGACCGATCCAGCCGACGACGACTCGCTGGCCGAGCCGGGCGACGACGACACTCCCGAACAGGAGGATGCCGGCACCGAGCAACGCGTGTGGCACCCACCACCCGAGGAACCGCGCCACGACCGTCCCGAAGGGGCCGGCCTGGACCAGCAGGCGCGCGAACAGGGCCTGGCCCGTACCGGTCATCGCCAGCAGGAACTGGAGCCCGAGCAGGACGTACACGCCGGTCGGCACGTCGCCGACGCGGACGCCGAGCTCGCGGAGCGCGGTCCCGCGGCGGTCGAACCGTCGGCGGGGGAGCCAGCCGTCGACGACCGCCAGCGCGCGCTCGACGAGCACCGCGAGCAGGAGCACCTCCAGCTGGAGTACGACGAAGCTGACCAGCGGGCCCGTGCCGACGAGTGCGCCGTAGCCCGCGATGGTCACGACGGCGGCCGACCGGAACAATGCCACGTGGACCCCGGCCAGCACGACCGTGCCGGCGACGACCACCACGAGCGACCGCGAGAGCACACCGCCGAGCGACCGGACGAGCCCCTCGTCGATGCCGACGGTGCCCGAGAGGCCGAGCAGCAGCACGGAGAGCGTTCCGAACGTCGTGACGCCGGCCGCCGCGAGCGACGGCTTGTACGCACCCATGGCGGCCACGACACCGAGGATTCCGAAGACGAACCAGATGCTCCCGACCGCTCGCGACCGGCTCCCGTCCTCGGTGACGCGGCGCGCACCGTGAACCAGTGCCCCGGCACCGAGCAGACCGAGCAACAGCTCCGGGCCCTGCCCGAGCAGGCCGGGTCCGGTCCCGAGTCCGAGCAGGAGGACGGCGACGCCTGCGACGGCGAGCGCCAGCCGGCTGGTGAACCGTGCCGGCCCGTCGTCGAACTCGTACGGCGTCATCGCTGCCACCTCCGCGTGGCCCGTTCGATGGCGGCGTACAGCGGCTCGTCCGGCGACCACTCGACGACGTCCGTCGTCCGGTTCCGGAGCGCCGAGACGCGGCCCTGCCGCTGGATGGCAGCGAGGCCGCCCCCTGGCGTCTCGGTAGCGGTCACGTCCGGCGAGACGACCCGGAGCGCGTGGCCGGACGCCCGGAGTCGTTTCAACAGTTCGAGCGGTGCGTCGTCGAGCAGCGGCGAGACGAACACCACCTGCGCACCGTTGGGGATTCGGCGACGGAGCCAGTCGACGCGCCAGCCGCCGTCGGTGGCAGCCAGCCCGCCCGAGTCGGTGTCGCCGGAGGACGGCGCGGGGTCGTCTCCGTCCGGGTCGTCGCGCCCGGGGTCCGTCGCGCTCCCGGTCCCGCGGACCGGGATTGAGGTCGCCGACTGCACGTCGAGGTTGTTCCGGATGCGTGCCGCCTGCGCGTCGCCGGTGCCGGGGCGCAGGTAGCCGAGCGAACTGCCGTACTGTGCGAGGCCGACGCGGTTGCCGGCGTCGAGCAGGTGCCCCGCGATCCGGCCGGCGGCGTAGGTGCCGAGTTCGACGCCGTCGGGTTCCTCGGCACGACGGGAGACACGTGCCTCGCGGCGCGTGTCGACCACGACGACGACGGTCGCCGCCTGGTCGGTCCGGAACTCGACGGTGCGGAGCTCGCCGCTGCGGGCGAACTCGCGCCAGTCGATGCGGTTCATCGGGTCCGAGTGATGGTACTGGCGGATGGAGTGGAACTCGATGCCCGACCCCGTCGAGTCGGTCTCGACGCGACCGGGGTACGGGATGGTCTGGTCGGCGAGGTGCATGTCCTCCACCGGGGCGTGACACGAGAGGCGGCTCTGCAGGGAGACGGTCTCCGTGACCTCGACGCCACCGCTGACGTTCCGCGCGATGGCGGTCGGATCGCCGAACTCGTGGACGCCGCGCCGGACCTTCACCGAGTAGGTGAACGACTCGCTCTCGTCCGGCTGGAGGCCGGTCATGTGCCGTGGCGAGCCGTCGACGACGCCGAGCGTCTCGGGGACGCCGTCGATTATCCGCAGGTCGGCGAGCGGTTCGTCCGCGGCGTTGCGGACGGTGATCGTCACCTCGACCTCGTCGCCGGGCATCGGGGACGTGTCGGCGAGCGTGCGCTCGACGTCCAGGTCGAGCGTCGGCGGCCGGCTCGCGAAGCCGTACACCGCGTAGCAGAGGCCGATGGCGGCCGCGCTGAACACGACCGTGTTCTGGACGAGCAGCCCCAGCGTCCCCGTGACGAGGGCGACGGTGAGGCCGACGTTCCAGCGGCCGGTGTCCCGCCGCGTCATTCGGTCTCGACCTCCTCGATGTCGGCTCTCGCGACGATCTCGTCGACGGTGTGTTCGACGTGGCGGTCGTACGCCTCGCCGGACAGCCAGTCGTAGAACTGCATCTTGAGGGATGGTTCGGGTGCGGTCTCGTCGCCGAGGAAGCTGCCGGCCCGGGGGTCGTCCGTCCAGGTGCCGGCCTCGAGCATCGCCGCGGCTTCGTCGCGGCTGCAGTTCTCCCGTCGGGCGAGCACGTCGATGGCGGCCGTCCGGATCTCGTCCTCGACGCGCTCGCGGTCGCGGGCCTTCCACCACTCGGACGGACCGGGGTCGTGGAGGGTCCCGTCGACCTTCTCGATGGTCGCGTCGAGATCGTGGCCGGTCGCGCCGACCGAGTTGTAGTTCGCCGCCTCGGGCACGCCGACCGACGGCGGCTCCGTGGCGGCGTCGTCTCGCTCCCGGACGATGCGGACGACGCCGAGGACGGCGGCGGTGACGGCGAGCAGCACGATGGTGGTGCCGTTGGCGACCGTCGTCACCGGACCGCGCAGCGCGTCGAGCGGCATCGGGAGGAACGCGAGCCCCAGCGCGCCGACGAGCGACGCGGTCCCGACGACGGTCAGCGCCCGGCGGACGGAGATGCCGAACCCGGCGAGGACGCGGGGTATCATCCGTCGCCCTCCAGACGCTCCCGTATCTCGGCGAGCGCCTCGCGTGCCGTGCGTTTCCGGTCGTCGGTCCGGGGGTAGCGGCCGTAGCGGACGTCACGGAACACGGCCGTCAGTCGTTCGACGGCGGACCGCGGGAGACCGCCGTCGACGGCCGCGCGGGCGACCTCGGCTGGGGTCTTCGACTCGGGGCGACGGAGCGGTACGTAGCCGGCCATCGCCTCCCAGGCCTCGTCGATGCTGACCGGGCCCGATTCGGCTGCCTCCTCGTCGTCGGTGTCTCCTGCTCGCGCGCCGTCGCGCGGGTCGGCGGGCTTGTCGTCGCCGCGGGAGAGCCAGTCCCGGGCCGAGATGCCGGCGGTCAGCGAGGAGAGGCCGAGCGAGAGCGATCCCAGCCCGCTCACGAGTCCGTGGGGGATCGCGGCGAGGCCCCTGCCGAGGGCGGATGGGATGGCGACGAACGCCGTCCCGATGCCAGACGCGAGCTCGTCGAGGCCGGCGAAGACGCCGCCGACCGTGCGCCCGAGGCCGTCGAGCACCCGCGGGGCTGAGGCCGTCAGCCCGACGAGGACGGACATCGTCCCCTGCGGAATCGCGAGGAACGAGGCCCGGATCCGGAACGTCGGCAGCATCGGGAGGTCGACGACGTATCCGTCGAAGTCGTCGGTTCGTTCGCGTTCGACCTCGGCGACGAGCCCGAGGACGCCGACGGCAGCGAGCAGGAAGACGAACAGCACGACGAGTTGGGTGAGGAACGACGAGACCGGGAAGCCGCCGCCGAGGTCCGGGCCGGAGTCGCCGGTCGCGGGGTCCGGTCGCTCCGTGGTCCGGGTCGTCTCGGGTGCCTCGGTCGTGCGCGGCGTCCCGGTCGGTGTCGCCGTCGTCTCCGACGTGGCTGTTCCGACGTCGACAGGTTCGTCGGCGTCGGGCGATGCTGTCGGGTTCGACGGTCCGGCGGCGTCACCCCCGACGGAGCCGGGGTACGTCCCGTACCCCGACGCCGGGAACAGCGACGCCGCGAGGAGGACCGTCAGGACGGAGAGCACGACGAGGACCGCGCGATTCAGGTCGTAACCCACACGTACGAAGAAATGTCCAATCGTTTAAATATATTACCATTCAACCGTCCCCTCCCGGTCCGAAATAATCGGTGTGCAGCGTCCCCTCCCATCAGTTCACGAATATTTTTGTTTCCGCGGGAACGAACTGGCACTGATGGAACGTGACCCCGCCCTCACGTGGCGCATCCTCCTCGCCCTCCTGGCGATACTCGTCGTCGATGTCGTCCTCGTCGCGGCCGCCGCCTACCTCGTCGCCCCCTGGCTCGCGCCGCTTCAGGTGTCGGTCGCCAACGCGGTCGGGCTCTCGGGCACCTCGCCGCTCGTGTGGGGGGCCGTCGTCGTCCTGCCGGTCGCGCTCGCGTTCGGCTGGGCGCAGCTCCGCTACAGCCGGCGCGAGCTGCTCGACGAGGTCGACGCCCCCCTGGATTCCGGCGACGAGTACCCCGACGTGCAGGGTCGCCTCCAGCGCCTCGCCGTCGGCGCGGACATGGCGGCCCCCTCGCTCGCGGTCGCACGGACGGACGTACCCAACAGCTTCGCCGTCGGCGGCGTGACCGACGGCACGGTCGTCGTCAGCACCGGCCTGCTCGACGCGCTCTCCGACGACGAGCTCGACGCCGTGCTCGCCCACGAGCTCGCACACCTCCGCAACCGCGACGCGGTCGTGCTGACGCTCGCGTCGTTCGTCCCCGCCCTCATCAGCGACGACTTCAGTCCCTTCGGCTCGCGGGCGGCGAGTACGGCGGTCTGGGTCGGGGTCGTCGTGGCCGCGTACGTCCTCTCGGCCCCGTTCATCGGAGCACCGCCGTTCACCCTCGGCTACACGGTCTCGTTCGCGTTCGCGGTGCTCGTGACCGCCGTCCTCGGCGGCATCTTCCTGGGTATCGCCGGCGCGGTCGTGCTCGGCCTGAGCCAGCACCTCTCGACCTACCGGGAGTACGTCGCGGACCGCTCGGGGGCCATCCTGGCGGGCCAGCCCACCGCGATGGCGACCGCGCTCCGGACGCTCGACCGGTCCGTCGAAACCCCGACCGCCGACAAGCGCAGCCAGTACGCCGGTGTCGCCGGCCTCTGTTTCCTCCCGCACGGCTTCTCGACCGGCGACGAGCCCGAAGACGGGACCCAGTTCACCGTGGAGACCCGCTCGCACCCCGCGACCGAGCAGCGCATCGAGCGCCTCCAGCAGCTCGAGCGAGAGGAGTTCTGAAGGGACCGGCGTTCAGGTCGACAGCAGGTCCGCGCCGCCGGTGATACCGATGACCTGTCCCGTCACGTACCGGGCCTGCTCGCTGGCGAGGTAGCACACCATCGGAGCCACGTCGTCCTCCCGGCCCAGCTCGCCCATCGGCGTCGCCTGCCGCACCCGCTCGAACGACGGCTGGAACTGCTCCAGCGTCTCCGGGTCCATCTCCGCCAGCTCCTTCACGACGATGCTCGGCGCGAGCACGTTCGACGTGACGCCGTCGGTCGCCCCCTCCAGCGCGAGCGTCTTCCCGAAACCCACCAGCCCGGACTTCGTCGTCGAGTACGACAGCTGGCCGAAGCTCCCGTGCGTGCCCGCGATGGACGCCATCGTGATGACCCGGCCCCAGCCGCGTTCGCGCATCGCCGGGAAGATCTCCTTCGTGATGTTGTACGCGCCGGTGAGGTTCAGCTCCACGTCGCGGTCCCACAGCTCGTCCGGGAAGTCGCCCGTCCGCGAGACGGCGTCGACGAACCCGGCGTTGTTGACGAGGATGTCGACGCCACCCGTCGCCTCGCGCACCTCCGCGACGCTCTCGCGCACGTCCTCGCGGTCGGTCAGGTCGCAGGTGACCGCCATCGCGTCGCCGCCGTCGTCCTCGATCTCCGAGACGACGCGCTCCGCGCCGTCTTCGTCCACGTCGAGGACCACGACTTCGGCCCCCTCCTGTGCGAGGTGCCGCGCGTCCTCGCTGCCGAGACGGCCCGCACCACCCGTGATCAGTGCTGTCCTGTCGTCGAGTCCGAGATCCATGCGCCCGGAAACGGACCCGGGATTGTTAGTTGTTCGCATCGGTCACGACCTGTTCCGGTAGCTGAACCCGTGATTAGTCGTGGGACTGGTGGTCGCGAGACCGTTCGGAAAGCCCCACCTGTCATGGGAATCACTCGAACTCAGAACGCGTCCAGCGTCGCGTCGACCATCGTCCGCTGGAGGTTCGCGGGCTCGGGCGCGGGGAAGGTCACGACGGGGGGTCGTCCGGTGGTCCCGGCGACTGCGTCGTCGAGTTCGGCGAACAGGCGGTCGGTGGCCACGTCGTCGCGGTCGACGCCGGTGACGGTGCACCAGGCCTTCGTCCGGGTCAGCGCGACGAACGCCTCGTTCCGGCGCTGGACCAGGTCGGCCGACCGACTGCCGTCGGAGACGGTGTCGAGGCCGACGACGTACACCTGGGCGGCCTGGTTCCCCTTCGCGCGGTTGACACGCGAGATGGTGACCGCGCCCTGGCGGTCGAACACGTCGGGGTCGCTCTCCCAGACGAGGTTCGGGTCGATATCACGGCGGCGGAGTCTGTCGGCGAGCGACTCGCCCCAGTCCCGCGAGTCGTGGACGGGTCCGAGGACGACGACCGCGATGCGCTCGGGGGCGAGCCGGTGCCTGGTCACGTCGCGCTCGATGGCATCGGCGACGGCGTCCAGTTCCGCCCCGCGGTCGTCGAACGTCTCGGTGACGACGAAGGGTCGCGCGGCGTCGACACCCGAGAGCGGGTGTGGCGAGTGCTCGGCGGGCCGGCGGAGGGTGACCGGCGAGCCGTACTGCCGGAAGTCGCCCTCGACCTCGTAGCCGATGTCCTCCCAGCCGGACTGGGTGGTGAGCGCCTGGACCGCGCCGCCGTCGCGGAGGAGTCCCATCCCGAACACGTGCGCGAGCATGAGCACGGGTCGAGGTGTGCGGTACGCCGTCCGCATCACCTCGCTCTTCTGCACCCCGCCCTCGTACGTGCCCTGGAGGTCGACCCGAGGTGTGCCGTCGGGCTCGGTGCCGAACAGGTCGGTCGGACGCGGGGCCGACAGCGTCTGGAGGCTCTGGGCCTCGTCGTACGCCCAGACCAGCCGCTTCGGCGGTCTGAGCGCGGCGTACGCGAGCCGGAAGAGGGGTGGCTCGAAGTCCTGCGCCTCGTCGACGAGGATGGCGTCGTACCGCTCCGGAATCGGGCCCGCGTCCAGCACCTCGTCACAGCACTGGGCGAGCAGGTCGCCGTCGTCGCGGTCGAACGCCGAGCGCGCGTCGTCGAATGTCCGGGGCTCGACGCCGGCGGCCTGGGCGACCTCGTAGTAGAGCCCGCGCCGGGTCCGGCCGCCCCAGCCGTGCAGCACCTGCAGGCGGTCCCAGTCCGGCTCCGACCCGGCGTAGTGCTCGTGGTAGCGTCTGATGGTCTCGATGACCGTCGGGTAGAGCGAGCGCGTCTGGAACGTGACGACGACGCGCCAGTCGGGGTGCCGGGCGTGCATCTGGGCGGCCTTCTGTGCGAGCAGTACCGACTTGCCGGAGCCGGCGATGCCCCGGATCTGCTGTGGCCCGTCGGGAACCTGCAGGCCGATCGCCTCCTGCTTCGCGTCGAGTCGCTTCAGCCCGCCCGCGACGTGCTCGTACAGTTCGGCCTTCGTACTCGCGTCCTCGGGTGACGGTCCATCTCCGGTCTCGGGCCGCGACTCGCCGCTGATTGGCTGGCCGCCGCTCAACACCGCCCGTGCCGCCCCGTACGTCGCCGAGTCCAGCGGCTCGCCGGCCGTCCGCTCCAGGCGCTCGCGCAGCGACCCCGGCGTCAGCTCGCTCGCCGTCAGCACCGGCGGGGCCGACGGGACCGAGCCGAAGCGGTCGTCCCAGGCGTCGCGTTCGACGTTCGGGAGCGCGACGAGGAAGTTCGCCGGCACGGCCGGGTTCCCCCGGTCGTCCGTCAGGGCTGGCTCGTCGTCGAGGTGGTTCAACAGGCGGAAGCCGTGGTCCCGGGCCTGCGTGTACGGCGTCGCGGTCGACTGCCGGGTGCCCTGCAGTCGCCAGCGGTCGCCCTCGATGGCGGCGACGTGGTCCAGCCGGTAGCCCTTGCACTCGATCACGACCAGCCCGAACGCCTCGTGTAGCAGGACGAAGTCGGCCTCCCGGTCGAACGCGTCGCGCCCGGGGGAGACGATGGGGTAGCGCCAGTAGGCGACACCGCGGTCGCCGGGACCGAACGCACGCGTGACCGCCCGCCAGACCGTCCGCTCCGCGTCGACGCCGGCGTGGTCGCCCCCCTCGCCGGACGCGATGAACTCCATGCCGGCGAACTGGTTCCGGCCCGGGCATAAGCGTGTCGGGGGGCCGCCTGTCACGCCAGACGATATTCTACCGGGAAGCCTTTGCGAGCACTCGTAGAACACGTTCGGGATGGCGAAAACGCAAGCGGACGGTCGAAAACGGTAGTCTAGCGGTGCGAGATTGTAAAACCCTTAAGTGGGCGAGGGAGCACCAGACGGTTGCGACGCGGCGTGTAGCGTCGGAGGCACCACTCCCCCAACTCCCCCCACCCCCTCGGTGCCCCGGTGGGTCGCGCACGTCGAGTCGTTTTCCTACTCCAGCGGCTCCGGGAGCGCCTCTGCCACCGCCTCGTCGAGCATCCCCGACTCCACGAGCGCCGCGGCCCGGTCCATCTCCGGGGCGAGCTCCCGGTCGGCGTCCAGCGGGTCGACCAGCTCCCGGACCGCGTCGTAGGCTGCTCCCGTCCCCGCGCCGGGGACGAGATCGTCGTCCACGAACTCCATGGCCTGCGCGCCACAGAGGAGCTCGACGCCGACGACGGCCGTCGCGTCGTCGACCGCGGTACGAGCGTGGTGTGCGGCCTGTGCCGACATGCTCACGTGGTCCTCCTGTCCACCGGAGACGGGCGTGTTGTCGGTCGCGCTCCGCCCGAGCGACCGGCACTCGTTGACCAGCGAGGCCGCGGTGTACTGGGCGATCATGTAGCCCGAACGCAGGCCGCTCTCGGCGGTGAGGAACGGCGGGAGGTGGGGCTCCTGCAGGTTCGGGTTCACCATGCGGTCGACGCGGCGCTCGCAGATGGCCGCGAGGTCGGTCATGGCGGCGGTCAGGTAGTCGAGCCGGTGGGCCAGCGGTGCGCCGTGGAAGTTCCCGCCCGAGAGCACCGCGGCCGTCTCGGTGCCCGAGGCGCGGGCGTGGGTCGCGTCCGCGTCGAACACCAGCGGGTTGTCGGTCGCACTGTTCAGCTCGGTCTCGACGGCCTCGCGGAGGTGGGCGACCGCGTCGCGGACGGCACCGTGGACCTGCGGAAGACACCGGATGCTGTAGGCGTCCTGCACGCGGTCGCAGTTCCGGTGTGACTCGACGATCTCCGAGTCGTCACAGCAGCGGCGGACGTTCCGGGCGCTCTCCGCCTGCCCGTCGTGCGGGCGGACCGCCTGGATCACCGGCGCACAGCTCGCGGTCGTCCCCATCGTCACCTCGGTCGTGAGCGCCCCCGCCACGTCGGCGGCGCGGACGACGCGCTCGGCGTCGACGACCGCCAGCGCGGCCTTCCCGACCGTGAGCTGGGTCCCGTTGATGAGCGCGAGTCCCTCCTTGGCCTCGAGCGTGAGCGGTTCGAGGCCGGCCGCCGCCAGGGCTTCGTCGCCGGGCAGGCGCTCGCCGTCGCGGTCGGCTTCGCCCTCGCCGAGCAGGACCAGTGCCATGTGCGCCAGCGGGGCCAGGTCGCCGCTCGCACCGAGGCTCCCACGCGAGCGGACGACCGGGTGTACCCCCTCGTTCAGCATCGTCACGAGGTGGTCGACGACCGTCTCGCGGACGCCCGAGTTACCCTTGACCAGCGCGTTGACGCGCGTCACGAGCATCGCGCGGACCTCCTCTCGTGTGCACTCGCGCCCCGAACCGGCGGCGTGGCTCCGGAGCAGGTTCGTCTGGAGGTCGACCACGCGCTCCGGCGGGATGCGCTCGTTGACGAGCTCGCCGAACCCCGTGTTGAGGCCGTACACCGCCTCGCCGGACTCGAGCACGTCCTCGACCCGCTCGCGTGCCGTGCGCACCCGCTCCCGGGCGTCGTCGGCGACCGCGACCGGCTCGTCCTCGCGCACTACCGCCGCCACGTCGGCCGGCGTCAGCGTCTCGCTGTCCAGCGTGACGGTCACGCGTGGTCACCCGCCGTCCGTCCGGTATCGAGCCCTCGGTCCTCGTTCATACCACGGACAACGACGGCCAGCCCGAAGGGAACTGCCCCACCTATAGGAGGCGTATTTATACTTGGGCGTCGGGCGCTCACGGGTGTGGCGCCCCCGGAGCCCTAAATCTTCATCCAGAACCGAGTAAACGACCACGCGATTTTATGTCGGGGCGGGTCGTAGGCGGGACAAATGGCACTCGAAACGGTACTGCTCGCTGTCGGCCGCGGGGACAGGGAACGGGTGGAGGCACTGACAGCGACGGTCACGGACATCGCCGGGCCGGCGGGCGCGACGGTCGTGCTCGCACACGTCTTCGGCGAGGACGAGTACGCGGACGTCCGCGAGAAGCTCGACATAGAGCCCGCCGCGGAGGTGACGGCCGACGACGTCGCCGAGCGATACTCCACGGTGCGGGAGATCCGAGCGACGCTCGCCGACGCCGGCCTCGACGTGGTCGTGCGGGGTGGCGTCGGCGACTACGGCGACCGCGTGGTCGAGCTCGCCGGCGAGGAGGACGCGGACCTCGTCGTCGTCGGCGGCCGGAGCCGCTCGCCGACCGGGAAGGCGGTGTTCGGGTCGACCGCGCAGTCGGTCATGCTGAACGCCCCGTGTCCGGTGACGTTCGTCCGCGGCGAGTGAGTCGGCGGCCGTCAGGACCGGGAGAGCTCGGCCCTGCAGTCCGGGCACGCGACGACCGTGCTGCCGTCGTCGACGTCCGTCTCCTCGACCAGCACCGTCCCGCAGTCCGGACACTCCCCGAGGTGCCGCCTGAGGACCGACAGACAGGCCAGCCGGTCGGTCGGAGCGACGTCCGACCCAGCAAGCGTGTTGACCGCCGCGACGTCGGCGATCGCAGCCGCCCGCGACAGTTCGAGCGTCCCCCCGTCCCAGCCGTCGGCGACGACGAGCGTCGGCCGACCGTCCCGGTCCTCGACTCCGACCGTCGCGTCCGGCCGGACACCACGGATGCCGTCGGCGATCTGCTCGGCCGTCGCTTCGCGGAACGGAGCCATCGAGTCGAGCCAGCGGTTCTCGAACTCGTCGGCGAGCACGTAGCCGTCGGCGACGGGACGTATCACACCGGCATCGACCAGCGTCTCGGTCGGGCTGTCGTCCTCGGCCACCGTTCCGAGGACGGCTTCGGGGCCCGCCCGGACGCCGCCGCTACCCAGGCCGAGCCTGGTGGCCAGCCGTCGTACGGAGTCGCGGAGAGTCACGTCCGAAACTGGTCGGTCGTCGCGCGTAAACCTGTCGTCGCCGCCCCGGGCGAAGGCTTTACCCGGCGTCGGCCGTCGCCCCGGTATGGACGATCCACTCTCCGTCGGCTTCCTCGGCTACCGGTTCATGGGGAAGGCCCACGCGAACGCGCTGGCCCGCCTGCCGATGTTCTTCCCGGACGCTCCGGCGGTCGAACGCGACGTGCTCGTCGGGACGGACGAGGACGCACTCGCCGAGGCGAAGGAACGACTCGGCTTCGAACGGACCGCGACCGACTGGCGCGACGTGGTCGACGAGGTCGACGTGTTCTACAACCTCGGCCCGAACTTCCTGCACGTCGACCCCTCCGTCGCCGCGCTCGAATCCGGGACGCACGTGCTCTGTGAGAAGCCGCTCGCGCCGACGACCGAGGGCGCAGAGCGGATGGTACAGGCCGCCGCGGACAGCAGCGCCACCGCGGGCTGTGCGTTCAACTACCGGTTCGTGCCGGCGCTCCAGTACGCACGGAACCTCATCGAGGCGGGCGAACTCGGCGAGATACACCAGTTCCGTGGGCAGTACCTGCAGGACTGGCTGGTCGACCCCGACGCACCGTGGAGCTGGCGCAACGACGCCGAACTCGCCGGCTCGGGGGCGCTGGGCGACCTCGGTGCACACACGGTCGACCTCGCGAACTTCCTCGTCGGCGACCGGACCGGCCCCATCGAGCACGTGAGCGGCCACCTGCAGACGTTCGTCGAGGAGCGACCCGACCCCGAGACGGGCGAGGCCAGGCCCGTCACCGTGGACGACGCCTACAGCGCGCAGGCCGAGTTCGCGAGCGGCGCGGTGGGGACGTTCGAAGCCTCGCGCTTCGCGACCGGACACAAGAACGACCACCACGTCGCCGTCCACGGCTCTGAGGGGAGCCTGCGCTTCTCGCTAGAGCGGCTGAACGAGCTCGAGGTGTGCCGCGAGGGCGACCGCGGCTACGAGACGGTGCTGGTCACCGGCGAAGACGACCCATACGTCGATCACTGGTGGCCGCCGGGCCACGTCGTCGGCTGGGAGCACACGTTCGTGCACGAGAACTACGAGTTCCTCTCCGCAGTCGCGTCGGGTGACCCGTACGAACCGGACTTCGGCGACGCGATGGCCGTCCAGCGCGTGCTCGACGCCATCGCCGAGAGCGACGAGACGGGGCGCTGGGTGAGCCCCGACGGATGACGGTCTCCGGGACGAAGCTGGCGCGGCTGGACGCGTTCCTCGACGAGCGCGGGCTCGAATCGGTCTGGTTCGCCCGCCCGAACGGCTTCGCCTGGCTCACCGGCGGCGACAGCATCGTCGACCGAACTGACGACGTCGGCGTCGCGGCGGTCGGCTACGACGGCACCGGGCTCCAGGTCGTCACGGACGACATCGAGGCCGACCGGCTGGCCGACGAGGCGCTCGACGGGCTGCCGGTCGAGTCGTTCCCGTGGCACGCCGACGACCTCGCCTCGGCCGTCGCCGACCGCGCCGCGACCCCCGCCGCGGCGGACTTCGACGTGCCGGGGTTCGAGTCGGTCGACGCCACCGCACTGCGACAGCCGCTGACCGACGGCGACGTCGAGCGGTACCGCGAGCTCGGTCACGACGTCGCCGCCGCCGTCGAGACGGTCTGTCGCGACTGCACTCGCTCGGACACCGAGCGCGCGGTCGCCGCCCGACTCCGGGCAGCACTGACCGCCCGCGGCATCGACTCGCCGGTCGTCCTCGTCGGCGGCGAGCGCCGTGCGCAGGCCTACCGGCACTGCACGCCGACCGACGCCAGCCTCGACAGCTACGCGCTCGTCTCCGTCACCGGGACCCGGGAGGGGCTCGCGGCGAGTTGCACCCGGACGGTCGCGTTCGACGAACCGGACTGGCTCGCCGAACGGCACGCCGCGGCGGCCCGCATCGAGACGACCGCGCTGGCGGCGACTCGGGCTGTCGGGCGCGAAGACGGTACCGCCGGCGAGGTGTTCGCCGACATCGTGGACGCCTACGGGACCGTCGGCTTCCCCGAGGAGTGGCGGAACCACCACCAGGGCGGGGCCGCGGGCTTCGCCGGGCGGGAGTGGATCGCCACGCCCGGGAGCGGGGCCACCGTCCAGCTCCCGCAGGGCTACGCCTGGAACCCGACGGTCCGTGGCGCGAAGAGCGAGGACACCGTCCTCGTCACCGCGGACGGCTTCGAGGTGCTGACCCGGACCGACGACTGGCCGACGCGAGACCACGACGCCGTCGGCCACGAGGTCTGCCTGTCACGGCCAGGCCCGTTACGCTGAGTCCTGTACTGCCACCACAGTGTCGTGTGACGGGAGCGCGGCCATCGCCCCCCTGGCGGTGGTCGCCACGGCCGCCACCGCGTTCGCGTAGGAGAGAACCGACCCGAGGGACGCATCGCTCTCGGTCGTCCGGGCGATGGCCCCGGCGAAGAACGCGTCGCCGGCTCCGGTCGTGTCGACCACGTCCACGTCGTAGCTCCCGTGCTCGACCGTCGCCGGCCCCCACGGCGCGTCGGCCGTCGCGTGGGCGAGCGCACCGTCGCCGCCCAGCGTCACGAGCACGGTGCGGGGGCCGCGCTCGGTCGCGGCTTCGGCGAGTGCTCGCGGCGAGTCGCCCGCGAGGCCCAGCGCCCGGAGCTCCTCCTCGGTCGCCTTCAGCACGTCGACGTCGGCGAGGGCGTCGCCGGCGACGGCCGCGAAATCGTCGCCCGGCCACAGATCGGGCCGGTAGTTGGGGTCGAACCACGTCCCGGTCCCGGCGTCGCTCGCCCGCGCGAGCAGGTCGAGCGTGGCCTCGCGGGACCGTCCGGACGCGAGCGGGACGCCGCCGCAGACGACCCGCTCGACGTCGGCGAGGGTGTCGTCGGGGACGGTTCCCGGCTCCAGACGGGTGTCGGCGGTGCCGTCGCGGTAGAAGGTGAACTCGCGGTCGCCCGACTCGTCCGAGGTGACGAACGCGAGGGTCGTCTTCGCGTCCGGGTCGCGCTCCACGAACCGTCCGGGGATGCCCTCGTCAGCGAGCGTGTCCGCGAGGAAGCCCCCGAACGGGTCGGCACCGACCCGGGTCCAGAACAGCGGCGTGTGCCCGAGCCGGGCGAGCCCGACGGCGACGTTCGCGGGCGCACCGCCGGCCCGCCGGTCGAACGACGCCACGTCGGACAGCGGGCCGGGGCGCTCGGGCAGGAAGTCGACGAGCGTCTCGCCCGCGACGAGCACGCGGTGGTCGGTCATGGAGACGGCTTCTCGGTCGGCGTACCTAAACGCACCTCTCGTGGCAGCCGCGTTCCCACTCCCGGGAGTCCGCCTGCAGTGGAGGCCACGGGCTATATCCCCCCGGCCCGTCTCCGTCACCCCATGCGAGTCAGTCGCCGTCGAGCCCGGGAGGTCGGCACGGCCGTGGTCCACGAGATCAGGGCCGAGAAGCTGACGTTCATGGCGGGCTCCATCGCCTACCACGCGTTCATCTCCATCCTGCCGCTCCTGTTGCTGGTGCTCGCCCTCGTACAGCAGCTACAGAACGTCGCACTGGAGGACTCCGTGGTGTCGGTGATGCAGGCCGTGCTCACCGAGCAGTCGAGCGACCTCATCCAGCAGGGGCTCGCCGACGCCGACGCCTCCGTCTCCCTCCTCGGGGTCGCCTTCCTCGTCTGGGGGACCCTGCGCATCTTCCGCGGGCTCGACACCGCCTTCTCGGACATCTACGAGACCGAACACGAGAACACGTTCGCCGACCAGCTCGGCGACGGGCTGCTCCTGCTCGTCACCGTCGCGCTGGCCATCCTGCTCGCGAGCGCCGTCGGCAGCCTGGTCACGGTGCGCGGCGACGGCGTCCCCGCGACGGTGCTCCGGGCGATCGCGACCGCAGCCGGGCTGTTCGTCGTCCTCTATCCGATGTACTACGTCTTCCCCGACTCGGACGTCTCACTCGTCGAGGTCGTCCCCGGCACCGCGCTCGCCGCGGTCGGCATCACCGTCGCGCAGGTCGTCTTCACGGCATTCAAATCGGGGGGAACCGGCGCGAACCTCGTCGCGAGCATCCTCGTGCTGCTGACCTGGCTCTACGTCGTCGGCCTGCTCATCCTGGTCGGTGCGGCCGTCAACGCCGTCCTGTCGAACCGCTCGCGCGACGTGGACATCGAACCGGTGTTCGGCGGCGTCGAACGGGACCGGACCGACCGCGAGACCAGCACCAGCCGCGAGGAGCTGCTGGCGGACCTCGAACGGCTCGCGGCCAGCCTCGAGGGCGAGGACGCGACGCTCTCGGTCACCGTCGACGGGGAGACCGTCGCGGTCGAGGCCCCCGAGTCGGCCGTCGTCGACGAGGAGGACGGGCTGTTCGGCGTCGGCGGCTCCGTGGGACTGGAACTGCGCTGGTGGCCCGACGGCTGACCGCGCCCCTCGACCCCCTCGCGTCAGTCCTCGTACCGCTCGATGGCCGTCGCAGTCAGCGCCTTCGCCCGTTCGACCAGCGCGTCGGCCTCCGCGGAGCCCGTCCCGTCCACGTTCGAGAGCAGGTGCTCGACGTGGCCCAGCCGCTCGTGGACGACCTCGTCCGGGAGGTCCGCGTCGGCGAGGTCGCCCGCGACCGCTTCGGCCTCCCCGAGCCAGCGGTTGGCCACGCGGTCGACGGGGTACTCCTCGGTTCGGCGGAGCGTCGCGGCCAGGTCGGCGAGTGCGCCGTCACCGGTCATGCCCCCGGATAGGCTCCGGTCCGGGATGAACGCACCGCCGGCCGCGCACGGCCACCGGTGACATAGCCCGCGCTCACCGGCGACCGCGGCCGCTTCCGCAACCGGCTTTCCCGACGACACGCTACCTCGCCCGTGAACTGGCGGTACGCACACACCGCACTCGTCGCCTGCACGCTGGCGTTCGCCGCGACGATGGTCGCCCGGCTGGCGATCAGCCCGGTGCTCCCGCTCGTCGTCGACGACTTCGGGGTCAGCTACGGCGTCCTCGGACTCGCGCTCTCCGGGATGTGGGCGGCGTACGCGCTCACGCAGTTCCCGTCCGGCGTGCTCGGCGACCGCTTCGGCGAGCGCCGGGTCATCCTCGCAGCCGTCGGCTCGACCGGCGTCACCGCCGCCCTGCTCGCGCTCTCGCCCTCTGTCCCCGTGTTCATCGTCGGCGCGGTGCTCCTCGGTGCCGGGGCGGGTCTGCACTACTCCGTCGCGACGACGTTCCTCGCGAAGCAGTTCGACGACGTGGGCCGGGCCATCGGCGTCCACGTCGCCGGCGGCCCGATGGCCGGACTGGTCGTCCCGCCCGTGGCCGCCCTCGTCGGCGCACGGTTCGGCTGGCGCTGGGCCATCGCGCTCGGCGTCGTCACCGCGGTGCCCGTCTTCGCGCTGTTCGCGACACAGGTCCGGCCGACCGAGCCGGTCCGACCGGACCAGCCGATGCGCGAGCGGTTCGCGTTCGAGCCACTCGCCGAACTGCTCTCGCGGCCGGCCATCGCGTACACGACGCTGCTCGCGTTCCTCGGCGCGTTCACCTGGCAGGCGACCGCGTCCTTCCTCCCCTCGTTCCTCGACGAGGCCGGACGGCTGACGACGACGCAGGCGAGCCTGCTGTTCTCGCTGTACTTCCTCGTCCACGGCGCGACACAGCCCCTGACCGGGTCGCTCTCGGACCGGTTCGGCCGGGACGCCACGGCGATGCTCACGATGAGCTCGGGCATCGTCGGCTACTCGCTGCTCGTCGTCGGCGCGAGCCGGGATGCCGGCCTCCCGACGTTCGCCGTCGCGTCCGTGCTCGTCGGCCTCTCGATGTCGTGGGGTGCACCCATCCAGTCCCGGTTCATCGACCTGCTCGGGGCCGAGGAGCGCGGCGTCGGCTTCGGCCTCGTCCGCACCGCCTACATGCTACTCGGCGCGACCGGCAGCGTCGTCGTCGGCGGCGTCGCCGACTTCACGACGTGGCTGACCGCGTTCTCCCTGCTCGCGGTCGTGATGGCCGTCGGGCTCGCGACGCTGCTGGCGAACCGGACGCTCCGGCTGGGGCTGTGAGGATAGTCGGGTCGCTCAGCCGTGCACTCGGTCGCCGTCCTTCCAGACAGTCTCCACCAGATTGACGCCGTACTGGTACGGCACGTGCCGGAACGACGGCGCGTCGACGACGACGAGGTCGGCGGGTGCGCCTTCCCGGAGCGTGCCGTGCCGGGCCGGCAGGTCGAGCGCCTCGGCGGCGTTGTACGTGCTCGCCAGCAGCGCCTCGGCGGGGGTCATCCCCATGCCGACGCAGGCGAGCGACTGGGCGAACCCCATGCTGTGGCTGTGGCAGTTGGGGTTGAAGTCGGTCGCGATGGCGACCGGTGCGTCGCGGTCGAGCATCGTCTCGGCGTCGGCGTACTCGGCACCGAGGCCGAACGCCGTGCCGGGCAGGAGGACGGGCACGACGCCGCCGTCGACGAGCGCGTCGACGTCCTCGGCGGTCGAGTGGAGCAGGTGGTCGGCGCTGGCCGCGCCGATCTCGGCTGCGAGCTGGGTGCCGCCGATGTGGGCGAGCTCCTCGGCGTGGACCTTCGGCGTGAGTCCGTGTTCCATCCCGGCTTCGAGCACGCGCCGGGACTGTGCCACCGAGAACACGTCCTCCTCGCAGAACACGTCGCAGAACTGCGCGATGCCCTGCTCGGCGACCGCGGGAAGTTGCTCCTCGACCACTTCGTCGACGTAGTCGTCGGTGTCCATCCCCTGCGGGACGGCGTGGGCACCCATGAACGTCGGCACCACGTCGACCGGGTGCTGCTCGTCGGCGCGACCGATGACCCGGAGCATCCCCAGTTCGGTCTCGGTGTCGAGCCCGTAGCCGGACTTCACCTCGACCGTCGTGGTGCCGTGTTCGAGCATCACGTCGAGGTGGGACAGCAGGTTCGCGAGCAGGGTGTCCTCGTCGGCTCTCCGGACCGCCTCGACCGTCCGGAGGATGCCGCCGCCCTCCGCGAGAAGCTCCTGGTAGGTCCTCCCGCGTAGCTTGGCCTCGAACTCGTCGGAGCGGT
The DNA here is from genome assembly GCF_024464185.1 of Haloarchaeobius salinus. Classification (NCBI taxonomy): domain Archaea; kingdom Methanobacteriati; phylum Methanobacteriota; class Halobacteria; order Halobacteriales; family Halorubellaceae; genus Haloarchaeobius; species Haloarchaeobius salinus. Next base: position 137,242 of record NZ_JANHAU010000006.1, on the reverse strand, counting down.
CGCCGGCGAACAGCGCGTGGGTGTGCGGGTCGACGAAACCCGGGAGGACGGCCTGTCCGACCGCGTCGTGGGCTTCGGTGGCGGCGGACGGTGGGTGCTCGTCGGTCACGTCGTCGGTGTCGCCGACCGCGACGACCATGCCATCGTCGACCGCGACGGCCGCGTTCCCGATGGTCTCCATCGGCTCGTCCGTGCCGGGGCCGACCGCCAGCTCGCCGATGTCGTAGACGACGAGGTCGGTCACGCCGACCACCCCGCGAGGAAGTGGGCGACCGCACGGGCCGCCGCGTCGACGGTTCGGCCGTCGTCGGCGTCGAGCGACGGAGCTGTCTCGACGAGTTCGAACCCCACAATCCGGTCGTCGCTGGCGACGATTCTGAGTCCCCGGTACAGCTCCCTGGTCGTCAGTCCGCCGGGCGTCGGCGCGCTCGCACCCGGTGCGGCCGTCGCGTCCAGCACGTCCACGTCGACGGAGACGTAGACGTGGTCCACGTCGCCGAGGCCGTCGAGCGCTCGGTCCGCGGCTGTGACCGCATCTTCGCCGACCTCCTCCGCAGTCACGACCGCGCCGCCCTGCTCGCGCAGGTAGTCGTGGTACGTAGTGGAGGTCTCGAAGTGCCGGACCCCGACCGGGGCGTAGGCGTCGAGCCCTGACTCGAACAGCTGGCGGTACGGTGTCCCGCTCGTCGGACCGTCGTCGGGGACCTCGCGGCAGTCGAGGTGCGCGTCGAAGTTGACGATGCCGACGCTCCCCGAATCGAGCAGCGGCCGGACGTTCGCCACGGTCAGCGAGTTGTCGCCACCGAGGAAGACCGGGAGGGCGTCGGCCTCGTGGACCGCGGCCGTGGTGTCGGCGACCGCGTCCTGCACGCCCTCGACGCCGCCCGCCGCGGGGGGGGCAACGTCGCCGAGGTCGCCGACTCCCGAGACGGGGCCGGCGTCGAAGTGGTGGCTCTTGACGCCGGCGAGTGTGTCACGGATGGCGGCGGGACCGTCGGCTGCCCCCTTGCGGCCGATGACCGCACCGTCGTACGGCTCGCCGACGAGGACGGCGTCGTAGTCGTCGGCGGACGAGAGCGTCGTGGCCTCGACGACGTGGCCGAACTGCTCGTCGTTCGGGTCCGACGAGGTACCGGCCCAGTCGGGCGGCGCGGTGAACGCCGTCATCGGTTGGACTCACCACGGTCGCGCATCGGGACTCGCACGTCGGATTCGCGGGCCTCCGCGAGCGCCTCCTCGTAGCCCGCGTCGGCGTGCCGGATGACGCCCATGCCGGGGTCGGTGGTGAACACGCGCTTCGCCGTCTCGGCGGCCTGCTCGCTGCCGTCGAGGACGACGTGGTTGTTCGTGTGCAGCGAGTTGCCGATGCCGACGCCGCCACCGTCGTGGACGCTCACGATGTCCGCCCCGGCGGCCGTGTTCAGCAGCGCGTTCAGGATGGGCCAGTCGGCGACCGCGTCGGAGCCGTCGCGCATCGCCTCCGTCTCGCGGTTCGGGCTGGCGACGGAGCCCGCGTCGAGGTGGTCCCGCGTGACGACGACCGGTGCCGATATCTCGCCGTCGGCGACGAGTTCGTTGATACGGAGCGCGAACCGGGCGCGCTCGGTGAGTCCATCGTCATCATCTCCTGCCTGGTATCCGAGCCAGCAGACCCGGCTCGGGAGCCCCTGGAAGTGGACCTGCTCCTGTGCGAGCTCGATCCAGCGACGCAGGTGGTCCTTCTCGGGGAACAGTTCGAGGACGGCCTCGTCGGTCCGGTGGATGTCGGCCGGGTCGCCCGAGAGCGCGGCCCACCGGAACGGGCCCTTCCCGCGGCAGAACAGCGGCCGGATGTAGGCGGGGACGAAGCCGGGGAAGTCGAACGCGTCCTCCCGGTTCCGGTGGTCCTCGACCTGCCCGCGGATGTTGTTGCCGTACTCGAACGCGATGGCCCCCTCGTCCTGCAGCCGGAGGATGCCGTCGACGTGGCGCTCCATCGTGTCCATGCTCTCCGCGACGTACTGCTCGGGATCGCGCTCGCGGAGTTCGTCGGCCTCGTCGACGGTGTAGCCCGACGGGTAGTAGCCCTCCAGTTCGTCGTGTGCGCTGGTCTGGTCGGTGACGACGTCGGGCACCCAGCCCCGCTCCAGCAGCCCGTCGAACATGTCGGCGGCGTTCATGTGGACGCCGATGGAGAACGGCTCGCCGGCCTCGGCGGCTTCCTCGGCGCGCTCGATGGCCTCGTCGAGGTCGTCGGTCTTGGCCATGCAGTAGCCCGTCTCGATGCGGCGGTCGATGCGCTCCTCGTCGACCTCCGCGGCGATGCAGACGCCGTGGTTCATCGTCACCGCCAGCGGCTGTGCGCCGCCCATCCCGCCGAGCCCGGCCGTGACGACGGTCTTGCCCCGGAGGCCGTCGTTCTCGGGGTAGTGCTGCCTGGCGAGTTCGGCGAGCGTCTCGTAGGTGCCCTGGATGATGCCCTGCGTGCCGATGTACGCCCACGAGCCGGCGGTCATCTGGCCGTACATGATGAGCCCCTTCGCCTCCAGCTCGTGGAAGTGCTCCCAGCTGTCCCAGCGCCCGACGATGTTCGAGTTCGCGATGAGCACCCGCGGTGACTCCTCGCGGGTTCGGAACACGCCGACGGGCTTGCCGGACTGCACGAGCAGCGTCTCGTCGTCCGCGAGCTCCCTGAGCTCCCCGAGGATGGCGTCGTAGGCGTCCCAGCTCCGGGCCGCACGCCCGGTCCCGCCGTACACCACCAGCTCCTCGGGCTTCTCGGCGACCTCCGGGTCCAGGTTGTTGTTCAGCATCCGCAGCGCGGCCTCCTGCCGCCAGCCCTCGCACTCGATGTCGGTGCCGGTCGGTGCGCCCTGGTACTCGCGCCACTGTTCGGACGGCTCGCCGACGTCGTGGCCGTCGTCGTCGCTCGCGTCGTCACCGTGCTGTTGCATACATGGAGAGACGGGGGCCAGCCCGATGGGAGAATGGCAAGCTATGGGAGGTGTTTTTAAATAAGGCGTGCCAACAGCCACCGATGCACGAGGTCACCGCCCGCGTCGCCGACGACAGCCCGTACGCCGCCGCCACCGCCGGCACGGACGCCTCGGTCGAGCTCTGGTGCAACGACCACCGGGACCTGCTCCACGTGCGCGGTCCCGCGGAGGGCGTGCGCGAGCACGTCGAGGCCGCCGTGGGCGTCTCCGACGCCGTCGCCCACGACGACGAGCTGCTGCTCGTCACCGCCGACTGCCTCCGCGAGCACGACGACACCATCGAGCCGTACGTCGCGGCCAACGACTGCCTGCTCGTCCCGCCGATCCGGTACGAGCGCGGCGCGAAGGTCGTCCGCGTGCTCGCGCTCGACCCCGCGAACCTCACCGGGTTCTACCGCGACATCGCGGCCGACCACGACGTGACCGTCGAGGCAAAGCACGACCGGGCGCGGCCGAGCCGGAGCTCACCCCTCGTCGACCTCGACGCCGTCCTCCCCGACCTCAGCCCACGCCAGCGCGAGGCCCTGACCACCGCCTTCGAGGCGGGTTACTACGAGATTCCCCGGGAGGCGACCACCGCGGACCTCGGCGAGGCACTGGACGTGGACCGCCGCACCGCCGAGGAGCACCTCCGGCGCGCCGAGAACAAGCTGCTGGGTGCGCTCGCGCCGCGGCTGCGGTGAGGAGATCAGCCGTCGGCCTCCGGTTCGAGCAGCGCTCGCACCTCCCGTGCCGTCTCCGTGGAGCAGACGAACGGCATCCGCAACGCCTCGTCAGCGTCGGCCGCGGGTTCGAACCGAACGACGGTGATGCCCAACACCGATAGCGTCCGGATCGACACAATGTCCCCGGTGCTCGTCGTTCGCCCGTTAACGGTCACCCGGCCGGTGTCCGTGTCCACGGAGCCGGCGGACCGGCACGTCCCACGGACCAGTGCAGCGGGGACGAACACCCCTCCGAACGCGACCAGAGCCGCGTCGAACGAGACGGTCGCGGCCGCGGACAACCACACGGCACCCACCATCGAGGCGACCACCAGCCGCCGGAACCCGCGTACATCGACGGGCCAGACCCGGAGTCCGCGAACGGCGTGTACGGCCGCCAGACCACCGACGAGGAGCCCGACCACGGCGAGCGCGAGCGGTCGATGGGTGCCGCCGCCGAGGATGACTGCCGTCGTGAAGCCGGTCGCCCCGTACAGAAGGAGCAACGTCGCACCGCCGAACGAACCGATCAGGAGCGACGACAGGAGTCGGTGGAACCGCGATGACCCCCGGTCGAATCGCCATTCGAGGTTCGGCATCGGTCCTACGTCCCGACGATCTGCCGGCGGACTGGTATTTCCATCGGTCCGACCCAGCCGACAGTTTATGGCCGGGGACGGGACCAAAGACGGTCGGATGACGACAGCACTCGACGTAGCTGGACGGCCGATGGACGTACTGCCGAGGGGGAACAGATGGGCCACCGCGCGCTCGTAGCCTACGGACGCGCCGACGGGTCGTACTCGCTGCATCACTCGCAGTGGGGCGCGCTCGGCTTCGCGCTGTCCGACGATCTCGGCCCGGACAGCCCGTTCGGAGCCAATGCGGGCTGGGAGCAGGCAGCGCACGAAGCTGTCGTGGCTGGCGAGCGACCCGACACCCCGTCCGACCACGACGCCCCGGTCGACCCCCAGCCACGGGGCTCGGTGCCCAGCCTGGACACCCTCCCCGGGCGGTTCGACTTCCTCGAGTACGAGGCCGCGTTCGTGGTCTCTCGAACCGGCGACGTCCGCGCGTTCCAGCCCTGCTGGTTCGCCCGGGCGCTGGACGACGCCGAACCCGTGGGCGACGGCGCGCTCGTCTCGCTCCGGCGTGGCCGCGACCCGGTCGGCGACGCCGCACGCGTGTCGGCCTGGTTCCGTGGCGTCGCCGACACGGTGCGCGTGCTCCACGATTCCGGCAGGCTCGACGGGGCGGCATCCCGCGAGCACCTCCGGACCCGGGTGCGGGAGTGGGCGGCCGAGGGCCGGACCGTGCTGCTGCCACCCTGACACGCCTGCCCCGACGCGTGCGGCTTTTGTACCGCCGCCCCCGAGTTGCGGGCAGTGACAACCGAACGAACCGGGACCGGCGTCCGGACCGTCGTCGAGCCGACGCTCTCCGAGGCGGAAGCGGCGATGGCCGGGGCGCTGGAGCGTGGCGACCTGCTCACCGTCTTCGGCCGCTGTTCGGTCGACTACGAGGGCCGCGCGTCGAGCACGCTCGGCCCGGGCGACCGCCACGTCACCGCGAAGCCCGACGGGACAGTGCTGGTCCACACCGACGAGGGCCAGCAGCCGGTGAACTGGCAGCCACCGGGCTGTTCACAGCGCGTCGAGCGCGTCGAAGGCGGGGACGAGGGGACAGACGCGGACGACGACGCCCCGCTTCGGCTGGTCAGCACACGTGAGAGCCCCGACGAGGAACTCGTCGTCAGCTTCGAGTCGGTCCGGCAGGTGTCCGCGTTCGCCGTCGACGACGGCGAGTCGCTCTCGCTCACCGGCTCCGAGGAGGACCTCCGCCAGCGAGTACTGGAGTCGCCCGACCTGGTCGAACCGGGGTTCCAGCCGCTCGTCACCGAGCGCCGGACCGCCGCCGGCGCGGTCGACATCTTCGGCGAGGACGCCGACGGCAACGTCGTGGTCGTCGAGCTGAAGCGAAAGCGCGTCGGGCCGGACGCGGTCGGCCAGCTGACCCGGTACGTCGACGCGCTGGAGCGGGACCTGCACGCCGACGCCACGGTCCGGGGCATCCTCGTCGCGCCGTCGGTCACCGACCGCGCCCGCCGGATGCTGGCCGACCGGGGGCTGGAGTTCTCGGCGGTCGAGCCCCCGTCCGAGGGGGAGTGAGAACCAGTCGGGACGCCGGCGACGCCCTCGCCGGGACGGGGAGACTTTTCACGCTCCCGTCCGGACTCCGGCGCATGGAGAAAGTCGACATCGACGACGTGGAACCGGCGTTCATGGACGGCTCGGACCTCGACCGGCGCGGCCTGTCGGACCACCTCGGTACCGACGACCTCGCGATCAACTACTACGCCATCGAGCCCGGCGAGTCCCTCTCCGGTGGGATGCACGCCCACTTCGACCAGGAGGAGGTGTTCTACGTGGTCGAGGGCGAGGTGACGTTCCAGACGCCGGAGGAGGAGTTCGTGGTCGGCGAGCACGAGGTCGTCCGCTTCGCGCCGGGCGACTTCCAGACGAGCGTGAACGACGGTGACGAGGACGCGGTCGTCATCGCGCTCGGGGCACCGACGCCGAGCGAGGACATCCGTGTGCCGATGGAGTGCCGCGAGTGTGGGGAGTCGGAGACGCTCCAGTTCCTCATGACGGAGGACGGGCAGTACCTGCGCTGCCCCGAGTGCGACAACCAGTTCGAGGCCCCCGTATAGGCCCCGGACTACTCCAGTTCTCGCTGCAGCTCGTCGAGGAGCCGCAGCGCTTCCATCGGTGTCGTGTCCGCGACGTTGAGCTGTCGGAGCCGGCCGGCGACGGCCGCGGCGTCCTCGGCCTCGACGCCGTCAGCACCTTCTGCAGCGACGTCCGAAGCCTCGGCTGGCTCGTCGACGCCACTGTTCGGGACCGGCTCGGCGGTCGTCCGCGCGAGCAGCTCCCGCGAGCGGTCCAGCACCGCGTTGGGCACGCCGGCGGCGCGGGCGACCTCGACGCCGTAGGACGCCGTGGCGGGACCGGGACCGACCTCGTGGTTGAACCGGACCTCGTCGTCGGTCTCGGTCGCGGAGAAGTGCAGGTTGAACGCGCCGTCGAGCCCGCGGGCCGTCTCGGTTAGCTCGTGGTGGTGCGTCGCGAACAGGGTCGTCGCCCGGAGCTCGTCGTGGACGTACTCGGTGACGGCACGGGCGATGGCGAGCCCGTCGGCCGTCGAGGTCCCGCGGCCGACCTCGTCGAGCAGGACCAGCGAGTCCTCGCTGGCCTCCCGGAGGATGTCGGCGAGTTCGGTCATCTCGACCATGAACGTCGACTGGCCGCCGGCGATGTCGTCGCTCGCGCCGACGCGGGTGAACACCCGGTCGAGGATGCGCAGGTCGGCCGATGCGGCGGGCACGAAGCTGCCGGCCTGGGCCATCACGCAGATGAGCGCGACCTGCCGCATGTACGTCGACTTCCCGCTCATGTTCGGGCCGGTGACGACGGCGAGGAACTCCTCGCGGTCGAAGCTGGCGTCGTTCGGCACGAACGACTCCTGCGTGCGCTCGACGACCGGGTGCCGTCCGGCGGCGATGTCGATGCCCTCCTCGGAGAAGGTGGGACGACTGTAACCGTACTGGGCGGCCGCCGTGGCGAACGCGACGAAAACGTCGAGCGCCGCCACGCGGTCCGCGAGGCGCTGGACGCGCTCGGTCTCGGCGGCCACGGTCTCGCGCACCTCGCGGAACAGCTCGTACTCGAGGTCGTCGGCCCGTTGCTCCGCCCGGAATATCTCGTCCTCGCGCTCCTTCAGCTCGGGCGTGTAGAACCGCTCGGAGTTCTTCAGCGTCTGCCGGCGCTGGTAGTCCGCGGGCACCGCATCGAGGTTCGGGTTCGTCACCTCGATGTAGTAGCCGTGGACCTGGTTGTGGCCGACCTTCAGCGAGTCGATGCCGGTGCGCTCCCGCTCGCCGGCTTCGAGCTCGTCGATCCACTGTTTGCCCGAGCGTTCGGTCTCGCGGAGGTCGTCGAGCCGGTCGTCGTAGCCCTCCCGGATCACGCCGCCCTCGGTTACCTCGATGGGAGGTTCGGACCGGACCGCCCGGCCGATCAGCTCGCGCACGTCCTCGAGTTCGTCGAGCCCGTCTCGGAGGTGGCGGAGCCGGTCGCAGTCGACGTCGCCGAGGGCGGACTTCAGCTCGGGCACCACGTCGAGGGTGTCCTTCAGCGAGCGGAGGTCGCGGGCGTTCGCGCGACCCCGGGAGACGCGGGCGATGAGCCGCTCCACGTCGTACACGTCCCGGAGGAGTTCGTGGAGCCGCTCCCGCGTAGCGGGGTCGCGAGCGAGTTCGCCGACGGCGTCGTGGCGGCCGGCGATGCGCTCCTCGTCGACGAGCGGACGGCGGAGCCAGTCTGTGAGCCGGCGACGGCCCATCGCGCAGGCGGTCTCGTCGAGCACGTCGGCGAGCGTCGCGCCCTCGACGCCCCGCACCGCCCGGCGTTCGAACAGTTCGAGGCTGGCGAGTGCGGTCGGGTCGAGCACCATGTACTCGCGAGGGTCGTACCGGGTGAGGTGGTTCAGGTAGTCGAGATGCCCGTCCTCGGACTCCGTTGCACCCGCGGAGTCGTCCGTCGCGGGCTCGCCGGCACCGCCGCGAGCGTACTCCGCGTAGGCGAGCAGCGCGCCGCAGGCCCGGATCTCGGCCGCCCCCGCGAGGAGGGCGTCGGGGTCGCCGAAGTACTCACGGACCTTCCCGGCCGCGGCGTCGCGGTCGAAGGCGGTCCGGTCGAACGGCGAGACCATGCAGTCGGCCGGGAAGGCGTCGGTGCCGACCTCGGGCCCGACGATGGCCTCGGCGGGGTCGAACCGGCCCACCTCGTCGGCGACGGCGGCCGGTGAGGGCGGGGCCGTCGCGTAGAAGTCGCCCGTCGAGACGTCGAGCACCGCGAAGCCGTACTCGCCGGAGGTCGCCGGCTCGTCGTCCGGGTCCGCGCTCCGGGTGAGACAGGCGACGAAGTTGTTGTCCGCCGAGGCGAGCAGCTCGTCCTCGGTGAGCGTGCCCGGGGTGACGACCCGGGTCACGGCCCGGTCGACGACACCGGTCGTCTCCTCGGGCTCCTGCACCTGGTCCGCGACCGCGACGCGGTAGCCGGCCTCCAGCAGCGACTCGATGTAGCTCTCGGCGTTGTCGATGGGGACGCCGGCCATCGGGTAGCGACCGGTCGAGTCCTCGCGCTTGGTCAGGGTCACCTCGCAGATGCGGCTGGTGACCTCGGCGGCCTCGCAGAACGTCTCGTAGAAGTCGCCGACCTGGAACAGCACGAGCGCGTCGTCGTAGCGCCCGGTCAGCTCGAAGTACTGCCGCATCATCGGCGTCAGCTCGTCGGCCTGCTCGGCCATCTTCGCCGGCGGTCCGAGCGCTCCGTCCATGGGTGCGGCTCAGGCGGCCGACCCACAAGAGCGACCCGGTCTGTGGCGGGAGTCGGGGTGGCTGTGGTCAGATGGTCGACGGGCGGACGTGGAACTCGAGGTCGACGCGCCGACGCTCGCCCTCCAGGTCGGCGACCGCCCGCTCGAACACCCGCTGGGCCTCGCGGGCGGCCAGCGGTTTGATGCGCCGGAGCACCCAGTCGGTCGAGACCATCGGCGGGAGCCGGAGCCGGCCGAGCCGGGAGCGACGCCGGTCGAACTCGATGCGGAGCCGGATGCGGGTGCCCGGGCGGTCGTCACCCTCGCCGCCGTCGGCCACGGTGTGTCCGGCGTCGGGGTCGTCGTCGACCGCCTCCAGTGCCCAGTAGCCCTGAGCGTGCACGTCGTCCCGGACCCGCCAGTCGATGCGGTCCGGGCGGTCGAGCCCGGTCACCGCCGGCGTGAGTGTGTAGGTCAGCCGCCACCACTGGAGCGTGACGTCGAACCGGGTGCCGACGGAGCCGTCGCCGCGTCTGGTGACGTCGGCGACGTACTCCGAGTAGCGCTCGTGGTTCGTGAAGTCCAGCAGGAACTCGAACGCCTCCTCGCGGGGCACGTACACCACTGTCGATAGTTCGACGGCGTCCACGCCCGCACTGTGGACCGGACCGAAAAATAGCTGTCTCCGCCACCGGACCCTCAGCCGCCCTTGACCAGGGTGGTGACGCCGAGTTCCTCCAGGACGAGCCAGACGACGAACAGGGCGTACAGCCCAAGCAGGAGCCATGCCTCCCTGCCGGAGACGTTCATGTCGGTCCGCATCAGGGTGAACAGCACCACCGTCGCGAACACGAGGAAGGCCATCATCGGGGCGGCCCGCGAGAAGTTTATCTCGACGGCACCGCCGACGACGACGCCGAGCGGGACGGCGACGAGCAGGTCGAAGATGTTGCTCCCGAAGACGTTCGCGAGGCTGGTCGAGTCGCGGCCACCACGGGCGGCCTGGACGCTGACGACGGTGTCGGGGAGGCTCGTCCCCGCGGCGATGACGGTCAGCCCCCAGACGAACGACGGGGTGCCGAGCGCGTCACCCAGTTCGATGGCGCTGACGACGAGCATCTCGACGCCGACGAGGATGACCGCGAGGCCGGCGATCAGTTCGAGCCAGCGACGCCCGATGTTCGTCGAGCGCTCGTGGTGGCTGGCGTCGTAGTCGTTGGTGTCCTGGTACTGGTTGAAGATGTAGAGCCCGTACAGCGCGAGCGGGATGAGCGCGAGCAGCGGCGTCATGGTCCCCCGCAGTGCCGTGCCGGTCTCGGTCGGGTAGTAGATGACCGCGAACGCGAACGCGAGGAACAGCGTCGCCACCGACAGCATGTAGAACTGTGCCTCCTTGTAGACGAGGTCGCGGTCGGCGGTGAGGCCGATATCCCCGCTCAGGCCGGCGGCGGCGGGGATGATGAGGATGTTGAACACCGCCGAGCCGACGATGGCGGCGACGCCGAGCTCGAACTCGCCGTGGACGAGCACGGAGAGCAGGACGCTCGACAGCTCCGGGAAGCTGGAGCCGACCGCGGCGACGATGGCACCCTGCACGACCGGCGGGAGGCCGTAGTGGACGCCGATGCGCTCGCTCGCCCGCTCTAACCACGTGCTACCGACCCATGTCACCCCGGTTCCGACCGCTGCGAGTCCGAGGAACAGCAGGACGTTCAGCATCCTGTCAGGGCACCACCGTCACGTTGCTGGGCGTCGAGCTTCGTCTCGGCCGCGCTCCCAGCTCGCCCTCGAACCGGTCCGCGAGATCGATCCCGAACGAGAGGGCCCGGACGCCGGGGTCCGAGCCGTCGATGGGGACGAGTACGTGCATATCCGTGGCAGTGTCGGCGGCAGGGTTAACTGTTGGGTGTCGCGTCGACCGACAGCGATGCCGACCGTCAGTGGCCGACGTAAATAACCGTAAGCAATCATTATGCGACCAAACCGCCCGGTAACGAGTCGTTGCCAAGCACCCACCTCCAACGGGCGAGTATATAAACGTGTTGGCCATACAGGGCGTAGAGCTATTAGGGTTGATACCCTCCCTCATAGCGGGGGAGAAGAGAGGTGTCAATCAGCACGCCATCGATTAGTCGTACCGAACGCGCTGTGAACGCGACAGCGCTCGAAGAGGGGGAGATACATTCCGTACTGAGCAACCAGCGCCGCCGGCTCGTGCTCAAGGAGCTCCGTCGAACCGGGGGGGACTCGACGCTCCGCGAGCTCTCCGAGTCAATCGCGGCGGAGGAGACGGGCGAGTCACCGCCACCGCGGAACATCCGCGACAGCGTCTACGCGTCCCTGCACCAGACCCATCTGCCGAAGCTCGACGGCCTGGAGATCGTGGAGTACGACTCGAACACGAAGTCGGTGTCGCTCACCGACCTCGCCGACGAGCTCGTGCCGTACACGACCGTCATGAGCAACACGGGACTCCCGTGGTACCAGCACTACCTGCTGCTCGGGCTCGCGGCGATGGCGACCGTCATCGCCGCGGACCTCGGCGTCCCGCTGCTGGCGGACGTGGGCGCGGTCGGGGTCGCCGTCGTGTTCTCGGTCGCGATGATCGGCTCGCTCCTGGTCCAGCTGTACACCGGGACGAGACCGCTCCAGCGGCTCGGACGGCGGCTCCGGAGCGGCCGGCCGGACTGAGCGAGCGGGTCCGGGAGGACCCCTCGGCCGTTCTACCGGCGTGAGAGCCGGATAAGGAGTGATTACCTCGTCGGGCAGAACCGTCTTTATGTTTCGATACGTTACATCGGACGACTGATGAGTGCGATCCGAACCGAGAACCTCCGGAAGACCTACGGCGACGTCACCGCGCTCGCGGACCTCTCGCTCGACATCGAGGCCGGCGAGCTGTTCGGGGCGCTCGGACCGAACGGCGCGGGCAAGACCACGACCATCGGCATCCTGACCGGGCAGCTCCAGCCCGACTCGGGGACCGCGTCGGTGCTCGGCCACGACCCGGTCGCGGACCCGGTCGAGGTCCGCCGGCACGTCGGCATCCTCCCCGAGCAGGAGTCGCCGCCGAGCTTCATGACGCCGCGGGAGTACTTCGACTTCGTCGCGACGGTGCGGGACGTCCCGCCCGACGTGGTCGACGAGCGCGTCGAGCAGTGGGCACAGCGGCTCTCCTTCGCGGAGAAGCTCGACACCCTCAGCACCGACCTCTCGCGCGGGCAACAGCAGAAGGTGATGATAACGCAGGCGTTCCTCCACGAGCCCCAGGTCGTGTTCATCGACGAGCCGCTGGCCAACCTCGACCCCATCGTCCAGGAGCGCGTGAAGCGGTTCCTCCAGGACTACCGCGAGCGGGGGAACACGCTGTTCATCTCGACGCACCACATCGAGGTCGCCGAGGAGATCTGCACCCGCGTCGGCATCGTCTACGAGGGCCGGCTCATCGCCGACCGGCGACCGGGCGAGATGGACGGCGACGAGTCGCTGCTCGACACGTTCGTCGCCAACGTCGGGAGCGACGAGGAGTGGACCGAACCGATGGCGTCCCCGGGCGATGACTAGCCTGAACCGCCGGCTGTTCGTCGAGATGCTCCGGGAGGAGTGGCGACTCCACAGCGAGCTGTTCGGCGGGAGCCGGTTCGGCGCGTTCCCCGTCCTCGTCGCGCTGCTGACCTCGGGGGCGGTGTACCTGCTGACGACGACCGGCACCGACATCGCCGCCGTCGTCGCGGGTGTCCACGGGCTCGCGCTCTTCTTCGGCCTGCGGACCGGCTCGACCGGCTTCGTCGGGCAGGACGCCATGCGGGACGTGCTCGGCGACGTGACGATGCTGGTGTTCAGCGCGCGTACCCTGCCGGTGTCCCAGCGCCGATTGCTCGGCGTCTTCCTGCTGAAGGACGCGGTGTACTACGCCGTCCTCTTCCTGCTACCCATCGCCGTCGGCTTCACGCCGGCCGTCGCGTCCGGCGACCTCGCGCTGCTCGCGATCCCGACGGCGTGGGCGACCACGACCGCGATGTTCCTGCTCGGCGTCACCATCACCTTCGCGGCCATCGGACTGTCGACGCGCGGGTCGTCGGGCCGCCTGCTCCTGCTCGTGCTCGCCGCCGGGGCGGGGCTCGCCTACGTCTCCGGCGTCGACTTCGTCCGGTTCACGCCGTACGGGCTGTTCGACGGGGGGACCGCCCTCGAGGTCCTCGTCGCACTCGCGCCGATCCCGCTGCTCGCGGCCGTCGGCATCGCCGTCTACGACACCAGCTACGAGAAGGCGGCCCGGACCGCCGGGCGGACGTTCCCGCGCTGGCAGGCCCGACTCCCGTTCGACGCCGACGGCCTGACCGTGAAGACGCTGCTCGACGTCCAGCGCTCCAGCGGCGGCCTCGGCAAGGTGCTGTTCTCCGGCGGCATCCTCTTCGCGGTCAGCTGGCTGCTCATCGACCTCGCCGAGACCATCACCGGACTCGAACCCTCGACCGGCATCTCGTTCGGGGCCATCCTCGCGCTCTCGGCCTTCACCACCTACAACTGGATCACGATGTACGACGACGTGTCGAGCTACCAGATCTACCCCGTCTCCGTCGCCGACGTGGTCCGGGCGAAGTTCCGGGCGTTCCTCGTGCTCGGTATCCCGACCTGCGTCGGGTACTTCCTGCTCGCGGTCGGCTGGCAGGGCGCACGGCTCCCGGAGGCCGTCGTCGGGCTGGTGCTGCTCGTGGGGGTCGCGCTCTACCTGTTCGGCGTGACCGTCGCCCTGGCTGGCTTCGACCCCAACGAGTTCCTGTTCGATACGGTGCTGTTCGCCGGCTTCGGGCTCGCGCTGGCGGTCGTGCTCGTCCCCATCCTCGTCGTCGGCCTCGTGCTCGCGCCCGTCTCGACCGAGCTGCTGGTCGCACTCGGCGTCGGCGGCGTCGTGGTCGGGGGCGTCGGCATCGGGCTCTACAGACGGTCGGTGCCGAAGTGGGAGCGACACTACCGGCGCTGACGGCCGACGAGACGGGACCGTACTCCGGTGACGTCGGCGTCACCTGCGCTGTTTGGAGGCAGGTATATTCGTCTTCGTGGCCTACTCGACTGCCATGGGAGACGACCAGATTCCGGTCACCGCCGAGGCACCGGACAGCCCGTTCCGCACCACCGGCACCGACCACATGACCATCATCGGGAGCAACGAGGCGGACACCGTCGCGTTCTACCGCGACCTGCTCGGGATGCCGCTCGTGCTCCGACAGCCGAACCTCGACGACCCCTCGCAGACGCACCTGTTCTTCGACACGGGGGACGGCCGCATCCTCACGTTCTTCGTGAGCGACGACCGCCCGTCGAACGCCGGGCCACAGCGCACCGGCGTCGGCGGCGTCCACCACCTCGCGTTCAGCGTCGCCCCGGACCGGTTCCAGGAGATGGTGGACGCCATCGAGGCCGACGGCCGTGGCTACAACATCTTCGACCGGGGCATCTTCCACTCGCTCTACACCACCGACAACAACGGGCTCGTCATCGAGCTCGCGGCGGACAAGTACGAGATCCCGGACGACCGGCGCGGCGAGGTGCTCGCGACCACCCAGCGCATCCGCGAGGCGGACGGTGCGGACTACGCCAAGGACGAGCACATGGCGGCCGCACTGGAGGAGCTCGGCATCGAGGTCGAAAAGCACGACCTGCCGGACGCGGACAGCGGCGTCGGCGGTGTCTCGTGACCAGCCCGTGCAAATAACCCCCCAAAGATAAGCCACCCACGGGAGTAGCGGGTGGTATGTACGAGGTACTGCTGGCACTCGATACGGCCGAAGAGCGCGCACGATCCCAGGCTGAGGCAGTCGTCGACCTACCCGACGCCCCCGATTCCATCCACGTCACCATCTTCCACGTCTTCCGGGACAACCCCGAAGGGGCGTCCGTGACCCAGCTCGCGACGGTCCACGCGGTGCGTGACGTGCTCGACGAGGCCGGTATCGACTACTCGCTCTCCGAATCCAGTGGCGACCCCGCCACCGAGATACTCGACGAGGCGAGCGGCAAGGACGTCGACTGCATCTGCGTGAGCGGCCGCCGACGGTCGCCAGCCGGGAAGGCGCTGTTCGGTTCGACGACCCAGGGTGTCATCCTCGACGCGGACCGCCCGGTCCTCGTCGCGCCGCCGCAGAGCGAGTAACGCCGCCCCGACTCAGCTTCTCGACGGCTCCCCGCGACCAGCGACATCTCGGTCCGGTAGACTATCCCGAGACCGTCGTGGTCCGAGAGCGTCAGCGACGGACAGTTAGGGCGGTCGCGTCGTCGGGGAGAGGGGGTGGGAGCCAGCGGGAGGAGTGATGGGCGTCAGCGGGGGGTGACGAACACGGCTCGACGGATGCGCGAGCCCCGGAAGCCGGTGCACGCTCAGGCGCGCTGGAGGTCGATGCAGGGCTCGAACCCACCACCGACGACCGTCTCGGCGTCGACCGCTCGCCGTTCGTACTCGGCCCGTTCCCGCTCGGAGAGTGCGACCCATCGGTCCGAGAGCCGGCGGTTCGCCGTCGAGAGGGGGCCACGTTCGTCGGCGACGAGCGCTTCGTTGAGCGCGACCGCGACCGCGGCGGGTGTGGTCCGTGCGAGGCAGGCCTCGCGGGCAGCGTCCGCGTTGACGCTCTCGCCGGGCGACCCGTCGACGTCGATCCGCTCGCTCAGTCGGTCGCGGAACCACACCTCACGCCCGGAGAGCGGGAGCCGCTCGACCGCCACGCGCGGGTCGCCGGTCCACGCGGGGAACTGTGGCGCGCGCCGGTAGGCGTCGCCGAAGCCGCCGATCCGGTCCGTACAGTCCGTGCTGAGCAGGTCGTAGCACGGCTCGCAGACGGCGACGAGGTGCCACAGCGCCCAGCTGTCCTCGGCGTCGTCTGCGACGCTGAACAGGTACGCGACCTCGCCGTCGTCGGCGCTTCCGGTGTCGACTCGTGCGGCACATCGACCGCACCGGCGACCGTAGAACTCGACGACCGCCCGGCGGCGGGCCCCGAAGTCCGGCGGGGCGTCGCGGCGACCGGTGTCGGGGTCGACGACGCCGTCGTCGTACGCCGGGTCGACGTCGAACCGGTGGTAGCAGTAGCTGCGGTCGTCGACGAGGTAGGCGAGGTTGTAGGGTGCGTGCTGGGCGTCCGTCTCGAAGGTGAACTCGGTCATGGGTTCGTGGAGTCGGGGCTGGCGGTCGAACTGCGGTACCTCCACGCGCGACCCGTGCCAGCCGACGCGGCCGCGGGCTGGTGGACGGTGTCACGCGACGCCGGCTGCCGGAGCCGGCACGGGGCGGACGCTCAGCGAGAAAGCGGCGTACCCGTCACGGTGGTGGACGGCCTGTCGCCGTGTGCGGCGTACCGGTGGTCGCCACCAGTGCGAGCCTCGTTCCGCACGACGTGGGTACGCGTCATGTGTATCGACGTTCACAGTACGGGGTATTAAAATTTCCTATCGTGTACTTATATTACTTATAAGTGGTTGTGTTCCAGTAGTTCCCCGGATTTCTGGATGTACACACAGTTCGTTCGCTCTCTGTCAGCTGACGTCCGCCCTGGCGAAAGAAACAAGTAAATCGTGGTATAGTTTCCACCGATGAACGAGCCAGTCATCGTGGACGCCGTGCGGACGCCGTTCGGGAAGCGCGACGGGGCCTTCCGGGACACCCACCCGCAGGACCTCGCGGCGGTCCCGCTCCGGGCACTGGAGGAACGCAACGGGTTCGACCCCGCCATCGTCGACGACGTGGTGTACGGCTGTGTCACGCCGAAGGGGGACCAGGGGTCGAACATCGGCCGCATCGCCCCGCTCGTCGCGGGCTGGGGCGAGGAGATACCCGCCGACGCCGGTCCGGGGGCGTCCTACGAGGGACGCCACGGCCCGCCGGGGGTCCAGCTCAACCGGATGTGCGGCTCCGGACAGCAGGCAATCAACTTCGCCGCCGGGCAGGTCGCCGCCGGCTTCCAGGACGTCGTCGTCGCCGGCGGCGTCGAGCACATGACCCGCGAGCCGATGGGCTCCGACGGTGGCTCGATGGCCGAGACCTACGGCGAGCACTACGAGGAACTCGTCCCGCAGGGTGAGTCGGCCGAGCGGATCGCCGAGACGTGGGGTTTCGACCGCGAGCACCTCGACGAACTCGCCGTCGACTCCCAGCGTCGCTGGGGCGAGGCGTGGGAGGCCGGCCGCTACGACTCGCAGGTCGTCCCGGTCGAGACGACGCTCGACGGCGAGCCGATCACGGTCGAACGTGACGGTCACGCCCGGCCCGGCACCGACATGGAGACCCTCGGCGGGCTCCCACTCGCGTTCCGCGAGGAGGGCGAGGGCGTCGTCCACGCCGGCAACAGCTCGGGAATCGTCGACGGCGCGGCCGCGACGCTGGTCTGCTCGCGCGAGGTTGCCGAGGCGAACGGCTGGGAGCCGATGGCCCGCATCGTCGCCCAGGAGGTCGTCGGCGTCGACCCCGTGATGATGCTCACCGGGCCGATCCCGGCCACCAAGCAGCTCCTCGAGTCCGAGGACCTGACCGTCGACGACGTGGACATCTTCGAGGTGAACGAGGCGTTCGCGAGCGTCGTCGCCGCGTGGCTCGAGGAGACGGGCGCGCCGTGGGAGCGCACGAACGTCAACGGCGGCGCAATCGCCCACGGCCACCCGCTCGGCGCGACCGGCGCGGCGCTCGTCACGAAGCTCGTCCACGAGCTCGAACGCACCGGCGCGGAGACGGCGCTCTCCACGATGTGCATCGGCTTCGGGCAGGGCATCGCGACGCTCATCGAGCGCGAGTAGGGCCCTCCCCTTCTCACCAGTCGATGACCGACCGGTCCCGCCAGAACCGCCCGCCCGGACTGCCGGGCCGGAACGTCGCCAGCCAGACCGGCGTGTCCGCGCCCTCCTCGGTGCTCCGGGTCGCCCCGGGGCCACCCATGTCGGTCCGTACCCAGCCGGGACAGACCGAGTTGGCGAGCAATCCATCGCTCACATACTCGCCGTGGAGGTACGCCGTCAGCCCGTTGAGTCCGGTCTTCGAGATTCTGTACGGGGCGCTCCCGCCGGCCATCCCCTCGTCGAGCGCGCCCATCCCCGAGGAGACGTCGACGACGCGCCCGCCCGGTCGGTCGAGCAACAGCGGGAGGGCGAATCTGGTGAGGATGGTCGGCCCGCGCAGGTTCACGTCGAACACCGCGTCGATGTCGCGCGGTTCGAGCCGGTGCAGCGCGGCGGAGGGGCCACCGATGCCGGCGTTGTTCACGAGCACGTCGAGCCGCCCGGCCTCCTCGTCGATGCGCTCGACCGCCGTCCGCATCGACCCGTCGTTCGTCACGTCGAGCTCGACCGGTCGCAGGTCGTCCGCCGTCACGTCGTCCGTCCGTCTCGCGCCGGCGTAGACGGTCGCGCCGAGTTCGGCCAGCTCGGCCGCGATTTCGGCACCGAGCCCCCGATTCGCGCCCGTGACGAGCGCGACCTGCCCGTCGAGTGAGTCGTAGCGGTCGATGTCCATACCCGATGGAGGCGCGGGACCAGCTAAACGCTCCCGCCGGAGGTGGCGGTCGCTACCTGCTGAACTGCTCGAAAGCGTAGAACCGCAGAGTCAGGCGAGCCGCGCGAACGCGAGCGTGCCGGAGATGTTCTTGATGTAGATCTGGACCACGTCGCCCTCCTGTGCGCCGGGGACGAAGATGGTGTACTTGCCCTTCTCGGCGACGCCGTCGCCCTTGCGGCCGGTCCCGGTGATCTTGACCTCGTAGGTGCGCCCCTCCTCGACCTCGTCGGGGTTGACGTTGGCGCTGCTCGGGGACTTGCTCTTCGAGACGGGCTGGAAGGCACCGCAGGCCTCACAGCGCAGCATGTCGACGCCGTCCTCGGTCACGAGGCGGGTGTCGGGCAGGCCGCACTCGCCGCAGGTGACGTACTCGTCGATGTACTGCTGGATGGCCTCGTCGAAATCGGAGACGGAGAACGAGCCGTTGTAGCGGGCGCGGTCGCCGTCGAACTGGCCGTTGGTACCGAGCTCGCGCTGGATCGTCCGGTGGAGGTGCTTCGAGTCCCGCGAGAGTGCGTCGGCGATGGCCTGGAGGTTGGTGAGGCGGGTGAACGCGCCGTCGGTCTCGCCCGCGGGGTCGGGAACGGTGAGGCGGCTGCCCGCGTCCTGTGGTCTGTCGGGGAGATCGTCGTGGGCTCGCTCGAGAAGTGTCTCGTATTCCATACACGCTGGAGGTGATGGGCGCGTTTCAACCTTCGGATACTGATATCGGTGGCGATTCCGGTCGTCCCTCGCTGCCGGGCACCGACGAACGGCACTTCCGTCACCCGTCGGTCCGTCGGGGCCGCCGTTCGACGGCGACGTCGGTCGCACCCCCGCCGGGGAGGTTGTGGACCAGGTCGACGCCGACGATGCGCTCGGAGAAGCTGAGTCTGGACTGGTACGTACATACCGCCGGCTCCTCGCACTCCTCGCAGTCGGTGTCGGTCCCGGACGGCGGGACCGGTGTGACCTCGACGATGGCCATCCCGACCTCGCGCTCGTCGTTGGACGTGAACACGCTCACGTTCACGTCGTCGCAGCGGCTGTGCGAGAGGAGTTCGCCGGAGACGACCACGACGGCTGGACCGTCGAACCGCACCGACCCCTCGCTCGTCGGGTCGGCGGCGCACCGGCGGTCGGTGACCGTGGTGTCCGCGTCTTCGATGCCGAAGCCGTCCCGGTCGAGACAGCCCGCGAGCGGGAGCACACCACAGAGCGCGGACAGTACCTGACGCCGCTCCATACTCGAGTTCGTGACGATACGGTCATCAATCTGTCTACTCACTCCACACCACGACCTGGCGGTGCGTCGCGGCGGCACGACCACGGACGAAAGGGGCTTTCCCGCTGCCGGTCGAACCGTCGCGCATGACCGACCCGGACACCGTCGCCGCGGCCATCGCCGACGCCGACGAGGTGGTCGTACTGACCGGCGCGGGCCTCTCGACGGCCTCCGGCATCCCCGACTTCCGGAGCGAGGGCGGCCTCTGGGACGTGTTCGACGAGGAGGCGTTCACCCTCCGGCGCTACCGAGCACAGCCGGAGCGGTTCTGGTCCGACTGGCTCTCCCTGCACGAGCACTTCTTCGACAGCGGGGTCGCACCCAACCCGGCTCACGACGCGCTGGCACAGCTAGAGCAGGCGGGACACCTCGACGCACTCCTCACGCAGAACGTCGACGGGCTGCATCCCGCGGCCGGTTCCGAGTCCATCGTCCACCTCCACGGCACCGGCACGCGGGCCACCTGCCCGGACTGTGGCGCGTCCATGCCCGTCGAGGCGGCTCGCGAGCGGGTCGAATCCGGGGAGGGAGCACCGACCTGTGACTGCGGCGGCGTCTACAAGCCGGATACGGTGCTGTTCGGCGAACAGCTGCCCCCGGCGGCCATGCAGGAGGCGCGACGGCGGGCTGAGACGGCGGACGTGTTCCTCGCCGCCGGCTCGTCGCTGACCGTCGACCCTGCGGGGTTGCTGCCCGACACCGCGCTCCGGAACGGTGCGACGCTCGTCGTCGTCAACCTCGACCGGACGAAGTACGCGGGCCGGGCGGACCACGTGGCCCGCGAGCCCGTCGAGGAGTTCCTCCCGGCGGTCGCAGCGCGCGTGGTGGAGCTGGCCGACGGCTGAGGCTCAGTCGTCGCCCAGCCGCGGCGTGACGACGTCGCTCGTCAGTTCGTCGAGCGTGGCGGTCACGGTGTACTCCGGTGTCTCGATCCGGAGCCGAGAGCCGGGTGTCACGTTCGCGAACCGGACGTGGATCTCGTAGCTGCCGTCGCGCTGGACCGGTGCTGCCTCGACCCGGTCGCTGCCGACGTGGCGTGCCAGCACCATCTCGCCGGCGTACCGCGGTCGCGTCCGACCCCGGATGCGGTAGAGCGTCCGGTCCGACGCGTCGGAGCCGACGACTGGGTAGGACTGGTCGACCCACTCGAAGAAGCCCTCGTCGATGACGTAGACGTTCTCGTACCCGGCAGACTGCAACTCGGCCGCACGGAGCGAGGAGAGGTGGTGTGGACAGCCACAGTAGCAGACGATGCGCTCGTCGGTCGCCCAGTCGCCGACGTGGGTGTCGTCGATGGCGGTCCCGACCGGGCTCGCGACGGCCCCCAGGATGTGCGACTCGCGGTACTGGCTCAGGCCGCGGGCGTCGGCGATGCGGGCCTCCTGCCGGGCCCACCAGTAGTGGACGTCCGCGATGGGTGCGAGCTCGATCTGCTCGCCCTCGACGGTGGACGTCCCGTAGCTCGACGTGTCGACCTCGCGCTCGGCCGGCACGTCGTCGGGTTCGGGCGGGAGACCGTCCGTCGGGTTCGGGTCGCCGGGGTTCGCGGTCACCTCGCGTGGCGAGCCCGACGAACCGCCGGACTCCGTCTCCTCCGCGCCGATCTCCTGTGGCGTGTTCGCGTCGGTCGTCCGACCGGCCGTCTCCGTCGGAGCGTCCGTCGCTGTCGCGGGGTCGGTCTCGCCGTCGCCGCGGCCGAGACAGCCCGCGAGGGTCCCGAGCGCGAGGGTGCCGGACGTGAGCAGTGCACGTCGTTTCATATCGTGCCTATCTGCCCGGAATAAAAAATGCGTTCCGGTTAGCTGCCGTCCCCGCGGCCGCGCTGGAGCGCCGACTCGTCGAACGCGTCCACGTCGTCGTACCCCGCGAGTGCGACCGTCAGGTCGAGGTCCGCGAGGAAGTTCTCGCAGACGCTGGCGACGCCCTCCTCGCCCGCGAGGCCGAGGCCGTACACCCAGGGCCGCCCGAGCGAGACCGCGTCGGCACCGAGCGCGAGCGCGACCACGGCGTCCGCTCCCCGGCGGATGCCCGAGTCGAAGACGACCGCGGCGTCGTCACCGACGGCGTCGACGATGCGGGGGAGCTGGTCGAGCGCGGCGACGGCGTTGTCGACCTGGCGACCGCCGTGGTTCGAGACGACGACGCCCGCTGCGCCGTGGGCCACGGCCTCCCGTGCGTCGTCGGGGTGGAGGACGCCCTTCGCGACGACCGGGAGGTCGGTCAGCTCCGCGATCCACGCGAGGTCGCCCCAGGTGAGCGTCGCGTCGGAGAACACCTGCACGAACTCCTGAGCTGCGGCGCGGGGGTTCTCCTCCGGTGGCTGGTCGAGCCGGTCCCGGAACACCGGGTCGGAGACGTAGTTCGCGATGCCGTCGCCGTCGAGGAACGGGAGGAACCCGCGGTCGAGGTCGCGCTCGCGCCAGCCGAGGTGGGGCGTATCGAGCGTGACGACGATGGCGTCGTAGCCCGCGTCCTCTGCACGCTCGACGAGGCTCCGGGTGAGGTCGCGGTCCTCGCTGGCGTAGAGCTGGAACCACTTCGGGGTGTCTCCCAGGGCCTCGGCGACGTCCTCCAGCGGCTCAGACGCCTGCGTCGAGCAGACGTACGGGATATCCCACTGCGCCGCCGCGCGGGCGCTCGCGAGGTCGCCGTCCTCGTGGACAATACCCTGTGCACCGATGGGAGCGAGGAGGACGGGCACCGCGAGCTCCTGTCCGAGCACCGTCGTCGAGAGGTCGCGGGTGCCCGTGTCGCGCATCACTCTGGGGACGATCCGGTAGTCCTCGAACGCCCGGCGGTTCGCCCGCATCGTGGACTCGCCGCCGGCCCCGCCGGCGACGTAGTCGTAGGCTCGGCCGTCGAGCTCCTCGCGGGCGCGCTCGGCGAGTCGGTCCGGGTCGACGGGGATGTCGGGGACGTTCCCGGTGAGCATCCCGGTCGTGTAGACGGTCGTCTGCCGGTGCCGTCCGTACGGTGTCGAGGCGTCCTCGTCGTCGGTCATACGGCCAGCATCGACGGGTCGTCGCTTCAGTCTAGGGGCGGGCCTACGCCGGCCCCGGCGAGCCGTCGCCGAAGCCGTCGTCGTCGAATCCATCCTCGGCGTCGCCGAAGTCATCATCGTCGTCGAACCCATCCCCGGCGTCGTCGTCGAGGCCGCCGGATTCGTCCTCGGGACTCGCGCCGCCGGAGCCGCCTTCGTCGTCCGGCCGCCGGTCCGCGACGAGGTCGTAGTTCGGCAGGAGGTCGCCGAGGACGAGCAGCGCGTGGTACCGGTGGTAGGACTCGACCGGCACGAGGACGACCGCCCAGACCGCGAACAGCACGGCGAGGTAGACGGCACCGACCACGACGAACGCGGCGACCCCGAGCAGGCCCGGTGCAGCCGGGAGTGCGGCCAGCACACCGAACACGACCAGTCCGGCCGGCACGAGCAGGACGAGCGCAGTCACGCCGAGCACCACCGTGGCGGCGGTCCCGGTCACGAGCCGGATGACGTAGTTGATGACGGCGAAGCCGATGTACTCGGCGGTCTCCTCGGTGATGGAGGGCCAGAGGGTCCGCCAGCCGTCGAGGACGCCGCAGTCGTCCGCGAGCATCACCGGCACGACGAAGACGCTCGTGAACCCGTTGATGATGCCGACGACGAACGCGAGGACGAGGACGAGCGGGATGGCGGCCAGCAGCAGGATGAGGCCGAGCTCGAACCCGCCGCCGAGCAGGACGGGGAAGAGGAACGCGACGATCACGCCGAGGACGACCAGCAGCATCGGCAGCGTCATCGCGAGGCGGAAACCGAACAGGCGGAGCCCGCGCCGCCAGTACTCGCCGAAGTGGCGTCTGATCCGTACCTCGCCGGAGACGAGCGCCTCGACGAAGACGAACTCCATGACCGCGCCGACGATGCCGAGCACGATGAAGAACCCGACGGCGAGTGCGACGAGCACGCCGACGACGAGCAGCAGCTGGCCGTCGTCCACGATGCCGCCGGCGTCGACGGTGCCGGACGGCTGGGCGAAGTTGAACGCATAGGACGGGAAGCCCGCGCCGCCGCCGATGAACAGCGTGAGGAGCGCGAGCTTGAGCCAGAGCCACAGGTCGAAGGGGAACAGCAACCCCCTCGTCACGTCGATCGCGTCGTCGAGTTCGTCTACTGCGTGGAGGGACATGCTCCATCGATTCGCCGGCACCACCATAGATGTACCGGAGAACCGACAGGATTCCGCGTGTCGACCCGGAACACGTTTCCGCCGACCGACCGTGGTCACGACCACTCGATGGCAGACGTACGACGGATACCGGTGTCCGGTGGATCGGACGGCAGCGCAGAGGGCGGCAACAGCGCGTACCTGCTCCCGGATAGGGGCGTCCTGATCGATCCAGGGCCACCGAGCGAGTCGGCGTGGGACCGACTCACCGACGGCATCGCGGCGGCCGGGGTCGCGCTCGACGACATCGAACACGTCCTGGTCACCCACTGGCACGCCGACCACACCGGAAACGCGGCGAGGCTCCGCGAGGTCGCCGACGCGACCCTCGCGATGCACGAGCGCGACGCGCCGCTCGTCGGAGACTACGCCGCCGAGCGCGAGCGTCGACTGGAGCGCGATGCGGCGAAGCTCGACCGCTGGGGGGTTCCCCCGGAACGGGTCGCGACGCTGGTCGAGTTCGACAGCCCGTCGCCGGTGCCCGACACGGTTCCGGTGCGCGAACTCGCCGATGGCGAGACGGTCGCGGGCGTGGAGGTGCGCCACACCCCGGGACACACCGCCGGCCACGCCGCCTTCCTCGTCGACGCCGTGGGCTTCGTCGGTGACGCCGTCCTGCGGACCTGCACCCCGAACGTCGGCGGCGGCGACACCCGACAGGACGACCCGCTGACGGCCTACCGGCGGACCCTCTCGCGACTCGACGACCGTGTCGACGAAGCGCGGCCGGGCCACGGCGAGTCGTTCCCGCTCGCGCCACGCGTCGCGGAACTGCGCGCACACCACCGCGAGCGGTCGGGTCGCGCGCTGGCCGCGCTCGGGACCGTCGAGCCGGCCACGCCGTGGGCGCTCGCCGAGGAGCTGTTCGGCGAGATGGACGGCTACCACGTGAAGTTCGGAGCCGGCGAGGCGTTCGCCCACCTCGAACACCTCCAAAGCGCCGGGCTGGTAACCCGGGTCGACGACGACCCGTTGGTGTACGAGACCGCCGCGCACGTGACCGAGGCGACCGCACACGAGAGGGGTACGGCGGCCTGGGATTCCGAAACGCAGAAGTGACGGCTCGTCGAAACGTCTGGTGATGCCCGCCCTGCTCGAACGCCTCCTCGGAGACGACACGCCCGACGAACAGGTCGACCTCGAATCACGCCAGAGCGACGCCGACGAAGCCCTCCGCGAGGCCGTCGACGCCGGCGGCTACGACGTGGAAGACTGCGGCGTCACCGGCGTCGCGGTCGTGAACGAGGGCCCCGACGGCGAGCCCGTCGTCGTTCCCATCGCCCGCTTCTCCCTCGGCGAGCACGTCGAGGACCCGGATATGGACCGCGTCTGGGACCTCGTCGGCGAGGCTGCCGAGGCGCTCCATACCCCCTTCGACGGCGTCTTCGTCCGCCACTACGACGTCCAGTTCACCTTCGATGGGGACGAACTGTTCGAGGCCGAGGAGTGCCGCCGCGTCGCGCTCACCGACGAGCTCGTCGACCGGTTCGCGACGGACCCCGGCTTCGGGCTCGCCGACCTCCGAGACAGCGTCGAGGCCATGGACGACATCGACGACGACATCGCGCCCGTCGCCTGGGGCGAGTGCAAGGACTACAGCCACACCGCCGACGCTGCCATCGTCACCGCGGGCGCGGCCGCGGCGGCCGGTGCCAGCGCCAGCGCGGCTTCCTGTGCCGGCGCGGGCGCGGCCGGCGGTGGCGGCGGCGCGTGCTGACCGCGACGACCCGGACGTCGACACGTCGGCTTCCGCGACCCGAACCACGAAGGGACCGGCCAGCGTGGAACCGGTATGCCAGCAGCAGTCGTCACCGGTTCGTCCCGTGGCCTCGGCCGTGCAATCGCGCTCCGCTTCGCCAGCGACGGCTACGACGTCGCGGTGAACTACCACTCCAGCGAGGACGCCGCCAACGAGGTGGCTGACCGCGTCCGGGAACACGGGCAGGACGCCGTCGTCGTCGGCGCGGACGTCTCGGAGCCAGATGCGGCCGAACGGCTCGTCGAGACCGCGGCCGACGCGTTCGGCGGCGTCGACCACGTCGTCAACAACGCCGGCATCGACCAGCACGTCTACACCGAATCGCTCTCGCCCGCCGACTTCGACCGCATCATGGACGTGAACGTCAACTCCGCGTTCAACGTCACGAAGGCCGCCCTGTCGTCTCTGGAGACGTCCGACGACGACCCCTCCGTGACGAACGTCTCCTCCATCCTCGCCCACACCGGCGCGCCCATCGAGTGCCACTACGCAGCGTCGAAGGGTGCGCTCATCTCGTTGACGCGGAGTCACGCCGGCGACTTCGCGCCCGACATCCGGGTCAACGCCATCGCGCCCGGCCACATCGAGACGGACATGACCGCCGACCGCTCCCCGGAGGAGAAGGCCGAGGAGATGGCCGGGATTCCCGTCGGCCACTTCGGGCAGCCCGAGGACATCGCGGAGGCGGCGGCGTACCTTCGTGATGCGACGTTCGTGACCGGGGAGACGCTGAACGTGAACGGTGGCGAACGGATGGGCTGAAGTTTCGTGGAGTGCGGAGGTCTGGGTGTCGGGTCGTGGGAATTGCTGGGGACAGCATCGGCCCGAAAGCCCCGAGGCGCTCGGCTCCCGTGGCTCGTTGTGCTCCTCGTGCCTGCGGTGTTCACGTCGCCAGGGTTCGCCGACCGCCTCGCCCCTTTCAGTCCCACCATCGGACCTGCGGTCCGACGAGCCCCCGTTCGCTCGCAGGCTCGCTCACGGGGACCCCGCGCGCCACAGCAACCGGCTGTGAAAATCCAGTCCGTCTACCGGTTCCGGTACGCGCGCAGCCCGGCCTCCAGCCGGTCGAAGCCCTCGTGGAGGCGTTCCTCGGAGTTGGCGAAGGAGAGCCGCAGGTGTCCCTCGCCGGTGTCGCCGAAGCCGCTGCCGGGCGCGAGGACGACGCCGTGCTCGCGCAGGAGGAACTTCGCCAGGTCGAGGTCGTCCTCGACGCCGGGGTCGAGGAAGGCGTAGAACGCGCCCTCGGGCCGGGGGGCGGTGAGCCCGTCGATGGCGTCGATGCGGTCGACGACGAGGTCGCGACGCGACTCGAACGCGTCGTACATCTCCTCGACGGGGTCCTGCGGACCGGTGAGGGCGGCGATGGCGGCGTGCTGGGCGATGGTCGAGGCGCAGGCCGTCGTGGACTCGTGGACCTTCACTATCTCGTCGATGATGTGCGAATCGCCGGCGAGCCAGCCGAGCCGCCAGCCCGTCATCGCGTAGGTCTTCGAGCAGGAGCCGACGGTGAGGACGTGGTCCGGGTGGCCGGTGTGGGCCGCGATGCCCGTCGGGTCGCCGTCGTAGGTCAGCCCGAGGTACACCTCGTCGGCGACGACGTAGGCGTCGTGTTCGGCGGCGGCCTCGACGACGGCGCGGCACTCGGCGGGATCGAACACGCGCCCGGTCGGGTTCGACGGCGTGGTCAGGACGACCGCGGCGGTCTCCTCGGTCATCGCGTCGATGACCCGGTCGGCGTCGAGCGCGTAGCCATCCTCTGCGGCCATCGGCACCTCCACGAACTCGCCGTCGGCGAGGGTGGCCTGTGTCTCGTAGTTCGGCCAGGTGGGGCCCGGGACGACGAGCTCCTCGCCCGGGCCGACGGTGGCGAGGACGGCGAGGAGGAGCGCCTCCATGCCGCCGACGGTGACACAGACCTCCCCGGGGTCGTGGTCGACGTCGTAGCGCTCGCGCATCGTATCGGCGATAGCGCGCCGGCACTCGGGGAGGCCGGCGTTGGCGGTGTAGTGGGACTGCCCGGCGCGTGCGGCCTCGGCGGCCGCGTCGATGACGTGCGCCGGCGTGTCGAAGTCTGGTTCACCGACCTCCAGCCTGACGAGGTCGCCGTCGTGTCGCTCTGCGAGGTCGAACATCACCCTGATGCTCGACCGCTCGACCGCCTGCACGCGCTCGGTTGGGCCTGCCATACCACGGGATTTGCGGGCGTCGGGAAAAGCGATTGGGAGCCGGTGGTCTGGACGGTGGGCTCAGAGTGATTCGAGCAGGGCGGGTGCGTCGGGGTCGTGGCCGGTCACCACTGTCGCGTCGTGCCGGCGGCGCAGGTCGGCGAGCCGGTCCAGGCTGTCGAACCAGTCCCGCTTGCTCCACAGCAGCGAGCCGTCCATCGGGCGTCGGTCGTCGACGTTCCCGTCCACGAACCCCACGTCTCCCGCCAGGATCACGGTGTCCGACTCGCGGTAGAGCACCGTCCCGACGAGTCCGGGGGAGTGCCCCGGCAGGTGGACGAGTTCGACGTCGCGGAAGGGCGCGGAGCGCTCGCCGGTGACGAGCCGCCAGTTCAGGTCGTGGTCGAGGTCGCCGGCGAGATACGCGGCGTCGCCCGCATCGGTCCTCGCGCTGACGCACGCGAACTCGAACTCCTCGCGGTGGACGTAGACCGGAACGTCGGTGCCCGCGAACGCTCCCAGGCCGCCGGCGTGGTCGAGGTGGAGGTGGCTCTGGACGACGGCGTCGACGTCGACGAGGTCGTAGCCCGCCGCGTCGAGGTCCTCGTCGAGCGGCCGGCAGCCCTCGTGGGTGAACGCGTCGTACATCGCTGCCGGCCAGTGACCGTCGGCGGCGTCGGGGTGCGAGCCCGTGTCCCAGAGGACGGTCGCGTCCGGGTGCTCGACGACGACGTTGTAGACGGGACACGCGACGCGCTCGTGGGTCGGGTCCGGCGTCGACGCCGTCCCGAGTCCAACGTCCTCGAACAGGTAGCCCTCGTCGACGACGAGCCGGCCCCGCCGGACCGGGGTGAGCGAGATGTCGGCCATAGCCTCACTCGGTGTGCCAGTGTCCTCAAAGCTCGGGACGACGGGCGTCGCCCGCGACTGTCCCCGGCCGGCGTCGTGTCGTTCCGGCACCGATTTTTACCCCCGCATCCTCGGTCGAGACATGTTGGACGGATTCGACCACGCGGCGGGGGCACACTGCGGCTCCACGTCGCTGACGGACGTGGCGACGTACCGGCGGTGGGGGCTCACCGAGCCGATGTGCTTCGGTATCGGCGCGGGACTCGGCTTCAGCTTCATCGAGTCCGAGGAGGGACCGTCGAAGCAGTTCGTCGGGCGCACGCCGTGGCTGGAGACGACGTTCTTCGAGCACCTGGACGTCACCGTCGAACGGGAGTCGGACCAGTCCTTCGAAGCGGCGTGGGACGACGTGACCGCACACCTCGACGCCGGCCGGCCGGTCCTGCTGTTCGTCGACATCTTCTACCTCCCCTACTACGACTCCGACGTCCACTTCAGTCCGCACGTCGTCGTCGCCGTCGACTACGACGAGGCGTCGGTGACGCTCGCCGACAGCGAGCACGACGACCTCAAGCGGCTCTCGCTCGAGAACCTGCGTGCTGCGATGGGCTCCGAACACGGCTTCTTCGGCGAGCTGACGAACGACTGGCTGGTCGCGATGGACGACCCCTCGCGGTCGGTCGCGGACGCGGCCCGGGACGGTCTCCGGACGACAGCACGGGCGATGCTGGACCCCGGTTCGATGACCTGGAAGGGCGACGCGACGAACGGGCTCGAGGGGATGCGTGTGTTCGGCCGCTCGCTCCCCGACTGGCCCGACCTGCCGGACGCGGAGTGGTGCACCCGTTTCGCGTACCAGAACGTCGAGAAGCGCGGGACCGGCGGGAGCGCGTTCCGCGGTCTCTTCGCGCCCTTCATCGACGAGATCCAGCCCGAACTC
Source organism: Haloarchaeobius salinus (assembly GCF_024464185.1). NCBI lineage: Archaea > Methanobacteriati > Methanobacteriota > Halobacteria > Halobacteriales > Halorubellaceae > Haloarchaeobius > Haloarchaeobius salinus. Next base: position 107,470 of record NZ_JANHAU010000006.1, on the reverse strand, counting down.
GACGCGGTGGACGACGAGGTCGTCGCCGAGGTCCACGGTATCGACGACGACTGGGGAACCGTCGCCGGGCACCTGAAGCAGGCCGGCCTCGCGGACGACCCCGCGGAGAGCCAGCAGGCATACGACGACGCGAGCGAGGCGGTGCTCGCGGTCACGGACCGCGAGGAAGCACTGTACGAACGCCTGCTGGACAGGCTCTAGCTCGCCTCGCGCTGGGCCTCGACGGTCTCCTGGAGGTCGTGTACGCGCTCCTTGACGGCGGTGATGATGTCGCCCACGTCGGCTCCACCCTCGTCGCGCTCCTCGTCAGGATGGCCGAAGTAGTACGGCTTCGCGGGCGCTAGCTCCTCGACGAGCTTGAAGTTCACCACCGCCCCGACGATGATCGCGGGGAACAGCAGCCAGCTCGGCAAGAGCACGACGAGTATCACCGTCAGCGGGGCGTAGGCGAAGTACGCCAGGAGTTTGAACTCCGGTCTGTTGACGACGATGTTCTCCGCGTAGGCCCAGACACCGAACAGGCCGAGGAGCAGCCCCAGATCCAGATAGAGCCCGGTCCAGATGGAGGACTCCCCGGAGACGAGCACGTGGACGAACACCGCCATCGAACCGGTGAACGGCGTCACACGGTTGACGTAGGTCTTCTCGATGGCGATGCCCCCTAGCAGCAACAGGAGCTGTGCGAGGGGGGCACCGAGCCACCAGGGGAGGTTCTCGGCGACGACGAGTGGTATCAGTTCGCCCACGTGGAACTCGTCCGTAACTGGGCCGCACCCGGTATCAAGATTTCTGCCGGAGAAAGACGTTTCAGCCATCCTCGATTTGTATTTCAGAGAACTGGGATTTGGTGAATATTTGGCCTTGGTTAAAAATATCCTATAACATACAATTATATATGTGTTTGTAGTAGAAGGTGTTCGAGCAAGGGGTGTACGTGACCGTCCGCGCGGACACCCACGAGGAGCTTGAGGATGAGGGCGCGACTCGGAAGATGCCCTCGAAGCTCCGACCGCACGGAGCTCCCCGGTGCTGGTACGTCCGCGGTCGAGCGCGAGGCCGAGGAGCTCGGCGAGAGACTGGCCGAGCGCGCCGACGAACGGGCCCCGGCGTCGGAGTCCGCGTTCGAGTTCGGCGGTGCCGCCCCGGAGCGCTAGGTCCCGTCTACCGCGATTCACCTCGGTCTGTTCCACCGTCTGCTCGCCCGACACACGTCGTTCGACGCGTCGCCCGTCGACAGCACGCCGCGGCTCGTTCGATGGCCGGCAGTGTGACAGGTCGGGCTGTCTGACCGATGCGGCAGATAACGGCCGGTTCGTGTCGGTAGCGTCGCTATAACGGGGTTACCTATGTGAATAGATAACAGTATGCTTTATAACCCCTGGGTCGTTACGACAGGACAACATGAAGCGACGGCACCTGCTGGGAGCCTGCGCTGGCGCGACGTCCCTTCTCGGAGGGTGTGTCAGCAGGGTTCAGGTGCCGACTGACGGCGACCCGGGCAGGCGGCAGGGCGACCCGGTCAACCGTGGTGACCTCGTTCGACCGCAGGACAGCTCCCTCCGGCGCGTGGAGGACCTGCCGCTGGTCTCACTGAAACGCGCCCCGGTACCGACCGAGGGGGAGCTTCCCCCGGCGGAGTCACCGTCGAACGGCGGCGAGCTCACCGTGACGGACGAGTACTGGCGGAACCGGACCCACGTGAAGTCCTACAGCATCGACGGGCTGACGGTCGAGGTGTACCCCGACCAGCCCGTCGGCAACTCCGACGTCGGGAAGCTGTACGTCGCGCTGATGGAGTACCCGCGCCAGCAGGTCATCGCCGAGGCGACCAGCGAGCGTTTCCAGCGCTCGCAGCGACGACAGTCCATCACGGTCGACTTCGACCTGTCGACCGCGCCGCGGAACGAGCGGCTGCAGTACGTCGTCTTCCTGCTGCCGGGCGACGCGGACATCGACGAGGTCGGGCCCGACAGGACGGAGTTCGTGATGGAGACGGACCCGTTCGTCGTCTACTCCGGCGAGGAGCGGATCCGACGGGCACCGAGCCAGGAGGAACCGGAGGAGTCGAACGGCAGTCGCTACGGCCGGACGCCCATCGAGGGGGCGTACCTGCTGACACTCGACGGTCGGACGGCGGGCCGTGACTGGCAGGTGAGCATGCTCGTGTTCAAGTCGGCGCACGAGCAGGCGTGGCGTCGGTCGCGTGGCCGCGCCAGGGCGGAGTACGTCACGGTCGAACTCGTCAACGGGACGGCGAACGAACTCGCGAAGCTCCTGATCGAGGAGGCCGAGTCCAACGGCGCGACGACCGAGCACGCGAAGGTGGAGTTCGCGGTGGACTTCGTCCAGTCGCTCCCGTACGCGCTGGACAGCGTGACCGCCGGCTTCGACGACTACACGAAGTTCATGCTGGAGAGCCTGGTGGACGGCCAGAACGACTGCGAGGACACCGCGATCCTGCTCGCGGCCGTGCTCGAGGCACCGGCGTTCAACAAGGACGCCGTGCTCATCCAGCCGCCCGGGCACATGGGTGTCGGCATCTGGGGGCCCGACATCGAGGGGTTCAGGTACCACCACGAGGGGCGGACCTACGCCTACATCGAGACGACGAACCCCGGCTGGAGCATCGGCGACATCCCCGAGGCGTACCAGGGCGAGCGCGCCGAGATCCACCAGGTGTAGCCGACCCCCACGGAAAGATACAGGTAGCCCGGGTGAAAGTATCCGCGCAGGACGGGTATGAGCGAGACGAAAGAGATCGTACTGGGAGAGACGGTTGACGGGACGGCCGTGGAGGTACCCGTCGTGGAACTGCTGACCGGCCGTGGCTTCGTGACGGGCAAGTCCGGGTCGGGGAAGTCGAACTCGGCGAGCGTCATCGCCGAGGAGCTGCTCGAGGCGGGCTTCCCGCTGCTCATCGTCGACACGGACGGCGAGTACTACGGGCTGAAGGAGGAGTACGAGCTGCTGCACGCGGGTGCGGACGAGGAGTGCGACATCCAGATCGCGCCCGAGCACGCCGAGCGGATGGCGAACCTCGCACTGGAGGAGAACGTCCCCATCATCCTCGACGTGTCGGGCTATCTCGACGAGGGGCAGGCGAACGAGCTCATCCTCGAGACCGCGAAGCACCTGTTCGCCAAGGAGAAGAAGCTGAAGAAGCCGTTCCTGCTCGTCGTCGAGGAGGTCCACGAGTACATCCCCGAGGGCGGTGGGATGGACGAGACGGGGAAGATGCTCATCAAGATCGGCAAGCGCGGGCGCAAGCACGGGCTGGGCATCGTCGGCATCAGCCAGCGCCCGGCCGACGTGAAGAAGGACTTCATCACGCAGGCGAACTGGCTGGTCTGGCACCGGCTCACCTGGGAGAACGACACGAACGTTGTCGGACGCATCCTGGGCAGCGAGTACGAGGCGCGCGTCACCGACCTCGACGCGGGACAGGCGTTCATGATGTCCGACTGGGCCGAACAGGAGGTCGAGACGGTGCAGTTCCGGCGCAAGCGCACGTTCGACGCCGGCGCGACGCCGGGACTCGACGACTTCGAGCGGCCCGAGCTGAAGTCGGTCAGCGACTCCCTGGTCGACGACCTGGAGGAGATCAGCGAGGAGAAGTCCCGGCGCGAGAGCCGCATCCTCGAGCTGGAGGCCGAGGTCGAGAAGAAGGAACAGCGCATCGAGACGCTGGAGGAGGAGCTCGAACGCGCGAAGGACATCTCGAACGCCGCCAAGCAGATGGCCGACGCGATGGCGGGCAACACCGGCATCGAGACGCCCGGCGAGCAGTCGACGCTCCCGACCGGCGATGCGGCGACCGACGACGTGTCCGAGGCGGACGACGAGGACCAGACCAACGCCGAGATCGAGGCCGAGCGCAACGAGCTCCGCCGACGGGTGCGCGAGCTGGAGGGCGAGGTCGAGCGCCTGGAGAAACGCAACGAGAGCCTGCGCGAGGAGGCGGAGTCGCTGCGCGGGGGCGACGTGGACGCCGACATCGTCCGGGACCAGCGCGACCGCATCGCGTTCCTCGAGACGGCCGTCGAACAGCTCCAGCGTCGGCGGTCCGGTCGGAGCGACGAGGCGACGGCCGAGGCACAGCTCGACGCGACCGCCGACGTGACCGAGCTCGTCGAGACCGAGCCCGTCGTCGAGCGTGTCGAGCGGGCCATCCGGGAGGCGGACTGCAACGAGCGCTACACCTGGGAGGTCGTCACGGTGCTCGGCGAGAAGGCTCCGCTGACGGTGAGCGACCTCGCGACGTTCGTCGACACCGGCAGCGACCGCATCCAGAGCGCGCTCACCGAGCTACGGCGCGAGGGCGTCGTCGCCCGCGAGAAGTCGACCGGGGAGTACCGGCTCGACGAGTCCTCGATCCGGTCGGTCGTCGCCACGGCCCGTGAACGCGAGGCCGTCGCGTCACTGACGGGCCGCGAGGAGTCGTCGTAGGCACCGATCGGCGGGGTCAGTCCGACCGCTCGGCCGCCAGCGTGAGGAAGTTTTCGTACACACACGTCGCGTCGACGTTCCCGAACTGGTGGTCGCCGTCGTCCCAGTCGAAGTCGGCCACGAGGCGGTCGCGGTGCGCGGCGGTGAACTCGGGGTGGAACTGTACCGTCCACAGCGGCGCGTCGCGGTGCCTCGTGCCGAACACCTCGCAGTGCTCGGCGGAGACGGCAACGTCGAGCCCGTCGCCCGCCTCGGTCACGGCGTCGCCGTGGACGGCGGGGACGACCGGGTCGACGCCGTCGAACAGCGGGTCGTCGGCGAACTCGACGGCGACCAGTGTCGCCGTCGTCCCGACGTGTTCGACCGTGCCGCCGAGGGCGGCGTTGACGAGCTGGTGGCCGAAGCAGACCGCCAGCGTCGGTATCTCGCGGTCGACGAGCTCGTCGACGAGCGCCATCTCGTCGTCCATCCAGGGGTGGTCGTCGGCCTCGTACACGCCGGCTGTGCTCCCCGTGAGGACGACCGCGTCGACGCCGTCGAGCGACGGGCTGTCGCCGTCGGGGTACCGGACGACGACCGGCTCGTCGAACTGGGCGAGCAGCGCCTCCTCGTGGTACTCGGCGTCGGGGTCGACCTCGTTCCGGACGACGAGGACGGTGGTGCCGGACGGGCTCACGCGATCGTCCCCACGTCGTCGATGGGCATCACCGAGTAGTCGACCGAGAGGATGTCCTTCGTGGCCCGGATCTTGCCGACGAACGTCGAGATGTCGGTGAGGCTCCCCTCGAGGATGAACAGCTCCATGCAGTAGTGGTCGCCGACGTGGTTGTGGACGTTCGAGGCGACGAGGTCCTCGTACTCGTGCCGGAGGTTCATCATCCGGTGTTCGACCTTCGAGGACTCGTAGTCGAACAGCACGGTGACGACCCCGATGAGCTCCCTGTCCTCCAGTTTCTTGTCCTCGAACTCGCCGAGCAGGTTCCGCGAGGCCTCGCGGACGACCTCGCTCCGGCCCGTGTAGCCGTGTTCGTCCGCGAACTGGTCGATGCGTTCGAGCAACTCCTCCGGCATGGAGACGCTGACGACGGTCATGTATTAACACAACCGCCCAGATATATTAAGAAGTTCGTATCGCTACTGGCTGAGGCGACGTCAGTTGTTAGCCTCGAGGGCGTCCAGTCGGTCCCGGTACGTCGCCGCCGTCTCGTCCGCGCCGGTGCGCTCACAGACCTCGCTGAGCTCGTCGAGCGTCTCCCGCAGGTAGGGGGTCGCACCGATACGTTCGTACTGGTCGACGGCCGCCTCGTAGGCGTCGCGAGCCCGCTCGTGCTCGCCGGCGGCATCGAGCGCCCGTGCGTGCCAGCGTCTGGCCCGTGCCAGCCCAGGCGACCGGTCGAGCGACTCCAGGGTCTCGACGGCCTCGCCGAGCACCGTGCTGGCCTCGTCGGGGGCTCCATGGGCGAGTACGAGCAGGCCACGGTGTGCCCGTGCGAGTGCAGTATCCCGCCCGTCACCGACATCGGTCGCGAGTTCGTCGCAGGCGTCGAGCAACCGCTCCGACTCGCCGAGCTCGCCGCGTTCCCGCCGGGTCGCCGCCAGCCCACGCAGCGCGCGGCACTCGTGGTACCGGAGCTCCTCGTCGCGGGCGATCTCGAGCGCACGCTCTAGGTGCTCCGCGGACCCGTCGAACTCGCCACGCCAGCGGAGCGCGTTCCCGAGTGCCCTGTTCGCGTTCGATTCCTGCTTCGCGACGCCGAGGAGTCGCGCCTCCTCGACGGCACCACGGAGCCGGCCGACGGCCTCGTCGAGGTCGCCGCGATCCCTGGCCGCGACGCCGAGGTTGATGCTGGTGCTGATGGCCTTCCGACGGGCACCGATCTCGTGTCGGATGTGGTGGCTCGCCTCGAAGAACTCGACGGCCTTCTCGAGGTTCCCGCGCTCCCACTGGATGATCCCCAGATGGCTCAGGACCGACGACTCCGTCTCCTTCACCTGCACCTCGTCGTAGATCGCGAGCGCGTCCCGGAGTCGCCGCTCGGCCTCGTCGATGTCGCCCTGGTACCACGCGACCAGGCCGAGGCCGTTCAGTACGGACGCCTCTCCCTTCCGGTCGTCGACCTCCCGGACCAGCGCCAGCGACTGTTCGGCCAGCTCGCGGGAGCGGTCGAACTCCCCCTTGTGCTCGGCGATGATGCTCCGCAACTCCAGGCTCCGTGCACGCAGCAGCGTGCCCTTCCGCTCCGGTTCGAGCGCCGCCGCGATCTCGACGATGCGTTCGCACTCCTGGCGGCCCGCCTCGAACTCGCCGGCGTTGACGTGCATCTGTGCGCGCCCAACGAGGGCTCTGCGCCGACACAGCGTGGAGCAGGAGTCGGGCAGCGTCAGCTCGGTGTACTTCGGGTGCCCGTACAGCGAGGCGAGGCTGGGGGAGTCCCGGCCGAGGTCGTAGACGCGGTCGACGACCACGTCCCGCCAGTGGTCCGGGCTGTCGTCGAACGCGGCGACGGTCGGGGCGTCGCCCTGTCGGTAGCGGACGAGTTCCTCGCGCAGGTCGGGCTCGGTCACGAGTCGGAACAGCGGGTTGACGGACGCGGCGAAGACGCGATGTGCGCTGGCGTCCTCGCGCTCCTCGACCAGGTGCGTGAGGAACCGGTGCGACCACTCGTCGTGGACCACCTCCATCCCGTTCTCGTCGGGGAACAGCATCCGACCCTCGAGCACGTCCACCGCGGTCTCGACGGCGTGGCCGTCGGGGCCGTCGTCCACGAGGGCGAGCGCGTCGAGGAGGTCACGGTCCACCGGGAGTCCCGCGGCGTTGAGCACGTTCACGAGCGTCGCGACGACGAGCACGTCCCGGTCGTCGGCGACGGCGTCGTAGACGTCACGGACGTTGCGCGACAGCGGGCTCGCGGCCCGTCGGTCCCGTTCGAGGGAGATGTCCGCCGCGTGGCCGTAGCGGTGAGCCAGCGTCAGCAGTTCCCCGGCACCCTTGCTCCCCGCGGCTCGGGGCGTCCCCAGGGAGTCGTCGGCGCTGTCCTCGTCGGCGACGAACTCGTCGAACGGGGGGATCGGGCCGTCGACGATGGCCTCGACGTGGTGGTGGAGTCGCTCGCGCTCCTCGTCGTCCAGGCCGGGGACGGGAACGAACTCGACGCCGTCGCGCCGGAGGGACTCGCGGCGGGGGTCGAGCGGCTCCGGCGGCGATGCCCACTCGGACCGCCGGGAGTCGAACAGGAAGGCGACCTCGTCGGTGAGCTGCTCGACGGTCTCGAAGATGGCGTTGGCCGTCGGTCGGACGGCGTCCTCGACGACGACGAGCGGGGTTCCGGACGCCGTCTCGAGCGACGAGGCGAGCGTCAAGGGATCGTCGAGCACCGCGGCGCTGTCGCTCTCCCTGTAGCAGACCGGGCCGATGCCGCGGTCCCGCCAGCGACACGCGACGGCCTTGCAGACCGTGCTCTTGCCCGACCCCGGCGGGCCGACGAGCGCCAGGTTCCCGCCCGCCGCGAGCGCGTCGACGAGGTCGACCGAGACCTCCCGTCGCTGCCCATCGACGACGTGCTCGCGGTCGAGTGTCTGCCCGGCCGCGACGGCCGCGAGCGTCGGCGTCGTCCGGAGCATGGCCCCGGGCGACCACTCGCCGTCGTGGGCGAGCGTGCTCGCGTCCACGGGGACGAACCCCTGGCTACGGAGCACGTCCTGGGTCTCGTCGTGCCACGCCGGGGCTTCCGACCCGGCGGTCACGATGGGGCTGACGACCGCCGTCCGGTCGAACGACGGGACCCCGGTGGTGTCGAACACGGACGTGGCCCAGCTGCTCACCGCGTCGTTCGCCGGTACGTCGGCGACTGCGTGGATGGTGCCGGCCCCGTCGTAGATCGTCACGAGTACGCGTCGGTCGTCGGGGCCGTCGACGAGGAAGACCCCGAGACGCGCGGGCACGTCGTCGCTGGTCTCGACCCGACAGTGTTCGGTGCCGGTCTGTCCGAAGACCGTCGGCGCGACCGACCGCATCGTCGCGTGCACCGTCTCGTCGACGCCGAGTGCGACGGCTCCACGGTCGTCCGCGAGCGTCGCGAGTGCGCTGACGGTCCGGTCGTCGGTGACGGCGGGCCAGGCCCCGCGAACGGCGTTGGCGTCCTCGAACGCCGAGCGGAGCCGCCCCACGAGCTCGAACGGGTCGGCGTCGGCAACCGTCTCGACGGTCGCGTCGGCCAGCACCGCCGGGTCGAGGAGCGTGTCGCCCGGCAGTGGGGACAGCGCATCGGCGTGTGTCTGGACGGCGTCGAGGGCCGTGACCTGGTCGCGGTACTTCTGGAGGGCCAGCGAGCCCGTCGTCGTCCGGACGTAGCCGTCGTCCGCGCGCTCGACCCACCCCGCGTCCTCGAGCTCGCGGAGGGCCCGGTTGACCGTCGAGCGTGACACGTCCAGCTCGTCGCAGAGGTCCCTGACGTGCTGTCCGTCTCCACCGAGGTGGCCCAGTACCTGCCGCCGCCGGTCGAGGAGTTCGACCGCGGACGCGACGTCGTCGGGACTCATGTATCGTCAGCAGTGATTTGTCAGGGTCATTATTAAAACTCACGTCCTGAGACACTGTGTCGGTCGGTGAGTTGAGGATGGATGCATCCGTTGCCACGAGTGGGATCAGTGGGCCCTTCGGCCACGTCGACGTGATGGGGGATACGGAGGGTCGAGACGTTCGGCCCGAACCACGTCGGTGCCCGGGGGGACGCCGACGTGGCTGCGCCGCTGGTCCTGTCACGCCATCGGGTCCCTGCCCAGGTCCCCGGTGGTATGGCCGACGGCGCGGGTTCGTGCCTGCCCACACCCGTCGGCCGTGCGGTTTCGGACGCCACCGGCCCCTTGCCCAGGCCGCCGGTGGCAGCGACGACGGGCGGGGATCGTGCCCACCACCGCCCGTCCACCGAACCTTCCGTCCCCGCGACGATTCGGTCCGTCCAGTCAGGGGACTCGCAGGCCGTGAACGCGACGACCTGTACTACTGCCCGTAGGACTCGAACTTCTCCTCGACGACCGCGAGCTGCTCGTCGGAGAGCGCCCGTGGCTCGCCGTTCTCCTTCGCCTGCAGGTACACCTGCGAGAGGTTCTCGACGTGACCGGTGTTCTCGACGGCCTCCGGGAGGTCCTCGCCGGTGACGACGAGCCCGTGGTTCTCGACGAAGCAGGCCCGCGAGTCCGCCTCGTCCATCGCGTCGACGATGTTCCGGGCCAGTTCCTCGGTGCCGTACGGCGCGTACTCCGCGACCGGCACCTCGCGGCCGACCGCGACGATCATGTAGTGCACCGGGGGCAGCGGCTCGTGGAGCACCGACATCGTCGTCGACCACGTCGAGTGCGTGTGCACGACAGCGCCGGTGTCGAGGAACCGGTAGAGGTGCCGGTGCATCGGGACCTCGCTGGAGGGCTTCATCTCGCCCGCGAGCTGTTCGCCCGCGAGGTCGACGACGGGTACGTCCTCGGCGTCGAAGCCGTCGTAGGGCACACCGGTCGGCGTCACGGCGAAGGCGTCGCCCTCGCGCACGCTCAGGTTGCCGGTCCGGCCCGGCGTGAGGTCCGCGAGTTCGGGTGCCCAGTCGACGACCGCCTGGCGCTGCCGTTCGTAGCTCATGCGGCGACCACCTCAGCGACATCGGCGAACTCGTCGACGTGGTGGTCGGGCCGTCGCCGGCTCTCCAGTTCCGTCTCCTCGGAGTTGAACAGCACCGTCGTCAGCCCGACAGCGTTCCCGCCCTCGATGTCAGCCGTCACGGAGTCGCCGACCATCACGACCTCGCTCGGCCGCAGGTCGAGCTGCGAGAGCGGCAGCGTGAACATGATCGAGGCCGGCTTCTCCGAGCCGGCCTCCTCGCTGGTGACGACGAGGTCGATGCTCCCCTCGATGCCGAGGTGCTCGATCTTCTTCAGCTGGATACGGGTCGTGAGGTTGCTCACGATGGCGATGTCCAGCCCCGCCGCGGCGATGGCGTCGAACGTCTCGACGACGCCGTCGAACAGCGCCATCTCGTCGATGTACGCCTCCCAGTACGCCTCGCCGAGCTCCAGCGCGTGACGGGACTTGTGCGTGCCCGTGTGGATCTCGATGAGCCGCTTGAAGTAGAGGAACCGCTCGTGGGCCGACGCGGTGCCGGCGAGCTCGCGTTTCACCTCGCTCCGGGCCTCCTGGTAGCGGGCCTCGAACGCCTCCCGGTCGAGGTCGTAGCCGAGCTCGGTCGCACGATGCCAGGCCGCCCGCTTACCGGCCGCGTTGCAGGGCTGGTACGGGTACAGCGTGTTGTCGAGGTCGAAGAAGACCGCACTGTAGTCCATGGTACCCCGAACCGTGGGGTCGGTGGTACATTAGGGTGTCCCTCTTCACCCCGCGGGGCCGGCCACGGCGGCGTACAGCCAGAGCGCGTAGAAGAAGCCGTAGAAGCCGGAGACACCCGGGACCGCGGTCGCGAGCCGGACCGGGACCGCGACGAGCAGACCGACTGGCTGGGCGAGCGCGGGGAGGCTCCGCGCCGTCTCGACCAGCGACTCGGTGTCGGTGTGGCTGGGGAACGCGGTGAGTGCGAGGGTGCCACCGACCCAGACGAGCAGGGGCCACAGCGGCGTCCCGGCCAGCACGACCGCGCCGCCGAACGCGGCGAGCGCGAGCCCCGTGTTGACGACCAGTGGGGCGAGCGCGACGGCGGCGTCGGCGGGGAACGACTCGATGGGTTCGTGGTCGACGTACGCGTCGCTCGCCAGCGGGTTGAGGTACGCACTCCCGTGGACTGGCACCCCGAGCAGCCGGCATGCGAGCTCGTGTGCGAACTCGTGGGCGACGATGCCGGGTGCGAGGAGGGCAGTCACGACGAGGTTGGTTCCGGCGGCGACGTGGGACACGCTTCTCGCTCTGGCAGTGGGGCCGGCGGGCGAAAACGGTTGCCCTCGCCGACGCGCCGCCCCCGCCAGTCTCGCCGTAGTCCGGGGAGTTACGGTCGTCGCCGTGGACGGTCGACCATGGACCTCGACGTACATCTCGGGACGGACGGGCGCGACTGGGAACACACGGCCGACGGCACGCTCCGGGTCGCCATCGTCGGCCTGGGCTGGTGGTCACGCGAGCGTGTCCTGCCCGCGCTCGCCGACCTGGAGCACTGCCGCGCCACGGTCGGCGTCAGCAGCTCCGCGGCGAAGCGCGAGCACGTCGTCACCGACTGGGCGTCGGTCGAACACGGCATCTCCTACGACGAGTTCGCCGCGGGCGAGGCCGTCGACGCCTACGACGCGGTGTACGTCTGCACGCCGAACGCGCTCCACCTGCCACACGTCGAGACCGCCGCCGAGTTCGGGAAGGCGGTGCTCTGCGAGAAACCGATGGAAGGGTCCGTCGAGCGTGCGGAGCGCCTCGTCGCGGCCTGTGCGGACGCCGGCGTGCCGCTGATGGTCGGCTACCGGATGCAGACCGACCGGGCCTGCCGTGCAGTCCGGCGACTCGTGCGCGAGGGGGTCGTCGGCGACCCCGTGACGGTCCACGGCCACATGTCCCAGCCCATCGCGGAGATGTTCGACGACCCGTCGCACTGGCGGCTGGACCCGGAGCTCGCGGGCCCCGGCGCGTCGGTCACCGACCTCGGCGTCTACCCCATCAACACCACACGGTTCGTGCTCGATGCGGACCCGGTGGCGGTGAGTGCATCGACCTGGTCCGGCGGGAGCGAGTGGTTCGACCGCGTGCCCGACGAGCGCGCGAGCTTCCAGCTCGCGTTCCCCGACGGCGTCACCGCGCTCTGTTCCGTCTCGCAGAACGCGTACAAGACCGCCGAGTTCCGAATCGTGGGGACGGCGGGTGAGCTCCGGCTGCGACCTGGCTTCTTCGGTGACCGGGAGAACGAGCTACTCGTCTCGACGGCGACGGGCGAGACCAGGGTGACGTACGAGCCGGCCGACCAGATGCGCGAGATATTCTGCTTCTTCGCGGACCGTGTCCTCGGCGGGAAGGAGATCCCGGCCGACGGCGAGCACGGTCTCGTCGACATGCGGACGGTCGAGGCGGTCTACGCGGCGGCCGACGACGGGACACGCCACCAGCTCTGAGACGCGTCCCGCTCTCGAGGAGCACCGTACCTAACGTGTAGCGGTGTACGACGAAGTGGGGAGCGGTGGTACCGTACATCCGTGCCCCGAGTCACGTCCCCGGTGCGGGTTCACCGTCGGCCGCCGTCGGGTACTCCCTCGGTAGGTGCGCCACATCGGTCCGTCCACGTGTGTCCCCGAAACCGCGATACTGCGCCCGGGTAGCGACCAACAGTCTGTTTTCTACTATCGTAGTACTCTAGCAGAAACTATTAAGGTAGTATGCACCATAGGTGGACGTACACGAGCACCCGAGCCGCTCGATGGTTCACCCATGACCGGACCGAAACAGACGCTGAAGACGACCGAGAGTCGAGCGCCGTCGCGCGGAAGACGGCGTACCAGAGCGGACGAGCAGCGCGAGGCCGCCGAGGACACCCGGGAGGAGCTCGAGGTCTGTCCCGAGTGCGGTGCCGACGCCATCACCGACGACGAACACGGTGAGACGGTCTGTGCCGGCTGTGGCATGGTCCTCGAGGAGGACCTCGTCGACCACGGCCCCGAGTGGCGCGCGTTCGACAGCCGGGAGAAGAACGAGAAGTCCCGCGTCGGCGCACCGACGACGCAGATGCTCCACGACAAGGGGCTCTCGTCGGTCATCGACTGGCAGAACAAGGACGCCTACGGCTCCGCCCTCTCCTCGCGCAAGCGCCAGAAGATGCAGCGCCTGCGCACCTGGGACGAGCGCTTCCGTGCACAGAGCGCCCGCGACCGCAACCTCAAGCAGGCCCTCGGCGAGATCACGCGGATGGCCAGCGCGCTCGACCTCCCGGACAACGTCCAGGAGACCGCGTCGGTCATCTACCGCCGCGCGCTGGAGGACGACCTCCTGCCGGGACGGTCCATCGAGGCGATGGCGACGGCGTCGCTGTACGCCGCCGCGCGGCAGGCGAACGTCCCGCGGAGCCTCGACGAGTTCGCGCCGGTCAGCCGCGTCGGCCGCCGGGAGTTCGCCCGCGCGTACCGCTACATCGTCAAGGAGCTCGACCTCGCGCTCGAGCCCGCCGACCCGCTGGACTACCTCCCGCGGTTCTGCTCCGAGCTCGCGGTCCCCAACGAGCTCAAACACCGCGCCGAGGAGCTGCTGGAGGCCGGCAAGCGCCAGAGCGTCCACAGCGGCAAGTCGCCCGTCGGGCTCGCCGCGGCGGCCATCTACGCCGCCTCGCTGCTGACCGACGAGAAGCTCACCCAGCGCGAGATCGGCGAGGCCGCCGACGTGAGCGAGGTGACCATCCGGAACCGCTACAAGGAGCTGCTCCAGGCCGACGAGGAGTTCCAGCAGACGCCCCAGGCGACGGCCTGATGACCTCGTTCGGGCCCGTGCGCTCCGGGGTGCTGGTCAGCCACCGGAGCCAGTGCGAACGACTAAACGACTACCGGCCAAACCAGAGCCAACGACCTGACCGAGCATGACAGACACCGACGCGGGGTCGACCGACGACATCGTCGCGGAGACGGTCGAACTCCTCAAATCGTTCGAGCTGACCGAGTACGAGGCGAAGTGCTTCGTCGCACTCGCCCGCATCGGACAGGGAACCGCGAAGGAGGCCAGCGAGGTCGCGGACGTCCCGCAGGCACGTGTGTACGACTGCATGGAGACGTTGCAAGACCGTGGGCTCGTCGACGTCCAGCAGTCCAAGCCGCGCCAGTACCGCGGGAGCGACTCCGACGACGCCCTCGACACCATCGAGCGGCGTGTCGACCGCAAGCTGGAGCGCCTCGCCGAGTTGCTCCCCCGGCTCCGCGAGGACGAGCGCGGCGACGAGGGCGGCGAGATATGGGTCACCGACGGGAGCGACGAGGTCGCCGAGCGGATGGCCACGCTCGTCGAGGCCGCCGCCGACGAGGTGATGTTCGCCGTCGCCGCGCCCGACCTCCTGACCGACGACCTGCTCGACGCGCTCGTCCTGGCGGCCGAGGCCGGCGTCGACGTGACAGTCGGCTCGCCCGACGAGTCCATCCGGCAGCGCGTCGCCGACCACGTCGCGGGCGCGACCGTCGTCGAGACGTGGACCTGGTGGGAGACGGTCCCCATCCGGGACGGTGCGGTGTCGAGCGTCCTGATGACCGACGGCGAGGCGCTGCTCGTCAGCGCGGACGCCCCGGCCGAGCTTCCGAGCGTCCGCACGCACCGGGCCGTCTGGACCGACAGCGGGGAGGCACCGCTCGTCGGGATGATGCGGCCGCTGCTCGCGAACGCGATCCGCGGCGAGGTAGAGGGTACGGCGACGCTGTAGACGGGCGACGTGCGACGACTCGGTCACTGTGCGGCGACGGTGCGGAGGTTTCTCACGAGGTCCGGCCGCTGTTCGACCAGCACATCGAGCAGCTGGCCGGCCCGCTCGCAGTGGAAGTCGGCGGCGAGCGTGTCGTCGGCGTCCCCTCCGACACAGCCACTCCCTGGAGCCGCTCAGTCCCCGCTCGAACCGCGGCCGTACGATTCATGGTCCGTCCGGAACGCTGTACACGGGATGTGTCAGGAGTCGATCTTCACGACCGAGCCCGTCGACCCGGTCCGGCGCGACAGCGTCTTCCCGTCCGACCCGGACGCCACGCGACCCCGGCCGGCGTCCGGACGCGATGGCGGGACCGACGTCAACCCGGTACTGGACCACAGCGCCCCGTTCGAGCGTCGGTTCGACGCCGCGACGACCGTCCTCGGGCTGGAGCCGACGACGCTCGACTTCTGTACCCCGACGGTCACGCGGATGCGCGTCGAATCGGCCGCCGAGGATGCGACGGGCGAGTCCGACGCGGTCGTCGACGCCGCGCGCGAGCTCCTCGTGGACGTGGCGCGCGAGCCGTCGGACTACCCGCTGCAGTTCTGAGCCCGCGGTCTCCCGGCCCCCGACCGTCTTCAACGGTTCTCGTCGTGGAGTCGCTGCAGGACCGGTATCTCACCGATTCGCTCCCCGGAGAGCGCCGTCCAGTCGAGCCCGGTCGGTCGTCGGCCGTCCCGGCCCGGACGGAACGTCCGCTCCGGCGTCACGACGAGGTCCATCGGTACGTCGTGGGCGTCGTGCGGGAGCGGCTCCGACCGGACCTGTCGTTCGTGGACCGTCGTCGCGACGGTCGTCTCGTCGGTGACGCGGTCGAACTCGCGCAGGACCGCGAACTCGAGGTCGCTGTAGCCCTCGCCCTTTCCGATCCGCGCGCCGTCCTCCGAGACGGCGACGCTCCCGCTGACGACGAGGTCCACGTGTGGCACGTCCTCGGGGCCGACGGCGACACCGGCGTCGGCCAGCCCACCCACGGTCGTCGCGGCGTCGACGTCCACGACCGCATCGGGGTCAAGCTCGACGAAGCACCGCTCGTCGCGCAGCCGTGGCACCGCGACGTAGAGGGTCTTGCCGGCCCGGAGCGCGGCCCGCCGGACCGGGAGCTGTGGGGCGTCGGGGTTCGCCTTCACGGTGTCCGCGGCCCGCCACTCGTCGGTCTCGGCCAGTCGGTCGGCCGCCGCGTCCGCCCCCGCGAAGTTCGGGATACGGTCGTGCGGCGGGTACGGGAACCGCGCCGTCCCGCTCTCCTCGAGGTCGTCCCAGACCGCCCGGCGGATCGTCTCCTTGTCCATCGGGTCGGGGTTGGGGCCGGACGCGAAAAAAGGCGGAGGTGTCGGTGGTCGTGTACTGGATACCCCCGCCGGGGACGAGGTGTGGAAATCGGGTCGTGGTGGTGGAGGGGTGGGGTGCCGTGGACCTCACGCGCCTGCGGCGTCGTCGTCGGGCCCGTGACCGTGGCCGACGACGAGCGCGAGCGCGTTCAGGGCCAGCAGTACGAGGAACGCCCCTGCGCCGTCCGCGCTCCCGAGGCCCGACGCGAGCAGCGGCAGGTGGACGAACGGGAGGACGACTGCGAGCCAGAAGCTGCCCTTTCGAACGGGAGCGAGCAGTGATCTGACGTCGATGCGTGCGTCGTGGGTGTCGGGAAGCGCGGTGGACATCGGGGGCACCTCGTCGGCACCAACACCTTGGTCGGACAGCCCCATATAACGGGCCGAGCGTTCGGTTAATTTCGGTGTGTTTTACCAGCCTCCATGTCGTTTCGTCGTTCTTCGAGACCTTTCGAGCGGCGTTTAGAAGTTTTACAAGCACCTGTGCGACCCCAAGAGGGTTCTCTGCACACGGCCACGTCCGATCTGGGAGAGCGGTATCAGGCGTTGCCTGACGCTCTCGAACGGGCCGTTCGGCCGGCGATAAACAGTCGCGCGCACCACGAGCGGTTTACCGGGGGTTCCGAATTTATACGTCCGGGCGCGCAACCCGAGCCTATGGAACTGGACTACGTTCCGCTCGGACGGACGGGCACGATGGTCAGCGAACTCGCCTTCGGCACCTGGCGCTTCGGCCGCGAGACCGAGGCGGGCGTCGAGATCGGCGAGAGCCGTGCCTACGAACTGCTCGACGCCTACGAGTCCCACGGTGGACGGTTCATCGACACGGCGGACGTCTACGGGGGCGGCGACAGCGAGACGTGGATCGGCAACTGGCTGGCGGACCGCGACCGCGAGGACTACGTCATCGCATCCAAGATCTACTGGCCGACACGCGAGGACGACCCGAACGGCCGCGGGCTCTCCCGGAAGCATCTCCGTCGGCAGATCGACCGCATGCTCGACCGTCTCGGCACCGACTACGTCGACCTGCTGTACATCCACCGCTGGGACGACGACACGCCCGCCGAGGAGTTCATGCGCACGCTGAACCGGTTCGTCGAGGACGGCAAGGTGAACTACCTCGGCGCGTCGACGCTGTACCCGAACGCCTGGAAGGTCGCGAAGGCGAACGAGCTCGCCGAGCGCAAGGGCTACGAGCCCTTCACCGTCACGCAGCCCCGGTACAACCTCGCCGACCGCGAGGTCGAGGCGAACTACCTCGACATGTGCGCCGACTACGACCTCGGGCTCTGCCCGTGGAGCCCGCTCGCCCAGGGCTTCCTCACCGGGAAGTACACGCGTGAGGACCAGACCCCCGAGGACTCGAAGGTCGCCGCCGAGGACCGCTTCCGCGAGAACTACCTCACCGACGAGAACTTCGACCTGCTCGACGAGCTCCACGCCGTCGCCGACGAGGTGGGCGCATCGCCCGCCCAGACCGCCATCGCGTGGCTCCAGCACCACGACCGCGTCAGCGTCCCGCTGCTCGGTGCGCGCACCGTCGAACAGCTCGAGGAGAACCTCGGCGCGGCCGCGGTCGACCTGAGCCAGGAGCAGTTCGAACGGCTCGCCGACGCGAAGGGGCAGCCGCTCGGCGACCTCTGACGGTCGTCGGTCCTGCTCGGCGGCGAGATGGCTGTGTCGGGGAGAGCCGCCAAGACTTTACCTCGGTTCCTGTTCGGTACCTGTAGTAACCGCCGATGTCTGTAGACTCCCCGGTCAGCATCGTCTGGGTCACCGTCGAGGATGGGCCTCGAGCACTCGAGCAGCCCCCCGTCGACGGTGTCGACGACGTCCTCCCGCCCGCCGAGGCGACCGACCGCGTCGCCGCACTCGACGACCCATCCGAGACGTGCGTCGTCGCCGTCGGCCTCCCCGGCCTCGCCTGGTTCAGACGGTGTGCCGACGTGCTCCCCCACCGACCGCCCGCGCTGCTCGTCGTCGACGATGCGGGCCTGGCCGAGGCTGCCGCTTCGGGGCCCGTCGACGAGATCATCTGGCAGGATGCGGTGACGGATCGGGGACGGTTCGCGCTGCGTGTCCGCCAGACGGTCGACTCGTGGTCCGGCAGCACGCATCCGACCGTCTCGGACTTCGAACCACTGGTCGAGCACGCACAGGACCTCATCACGGTCGTCGACCCCGACGGCCGTATCCGGTACGCGAACCCCGCTGTCGAGGACATCCTGGGCTACGACCGCGACGAGTTCGTCGGGTCCCCCGTCTTCGACTACGTCCACCCCGACGACAGGCGCGAGGTGGCCGCGGAGACGGAGGCCGTTCTCGAGGAGTCGGAGGCGCTGGTCAGCACGAGCGTCTACCGCGCACGGCACGCCGACGGCTCCTGGCGCTGGCTCGAATCCGTCAGTCAGAGCGAGGACCTCACCGCGCCGGTCGACGGCTACGTCGTCTCCACGCGCGACGTGACCGAGCGCGTCGAACGTGAGTCGCGTCTCCGGCGCGAACGCGAGACGACCGAGAACGTGCTCGAATCCATCGAGGACGCGTACTTCGTCCTCGACCGGGACGGGCACCTGCAGCGCTGGAACTCCACCGTCGAGACGGTGCTCGACAGGACGGCGAGCGAGCTGGACGGACTCGACCTGCACTCGGTGTTCGCCGACGCCGACCGGTCCAGGCTCGACGAGCACCTCGCAGCGGTCACCGCGGGCGAGACGCGGACCATCCAGCTCGACGTCCGCACGGGCCGTGGCGAGTTGCGGCCGTACGAGTTCAAGACGAGTCCGTTCGTGGTCGATGGCGAGGTCGCCGGCATCTGTGGCATCGGGCGCGACGTGACGGAGCGGGAAGCACGCGCCGAGCAGCTCCGGCGCACGGAGCGTCGCTTTCAGGCAGTCTTCGACGACCCGATGTCGTTCCTCGGCATCCTCGACACCGACGGGCGGCTGCTGGACGTGAACGACCGGGCCTGCGAGTTCGCCGGCGTCACCGCGGACGAGGCGACCGGGCACCTGTTCTGGCGGCTCCCGTGGTGGGACCACTCCGACGCCGAACAGGACCGGATCAGCTCGGCCATCGAGCGCGCGGCCGACGGCGAGTTCGTCCGGTTCAAGACGACGAACGTCGGTGACGACGGCGAGGTCGTCCACCTCGACACCTCGCTCCGGCCGGTCGTTCGCGACGACGGCACCGTGGCCTCCATCGTCGTCGAGGGTATCGATATCAGCGAGGAGGTACGGGCGAACCGAGAGCGGGAACTGCTCCTCGACGCCATCCAGTCGGCCGCCCGGTCACCGGACCTCGAGGCCGCGCTGACCGAGACGCTGCGGACGGTCGTCACCAGCACGAACGTCGTCTACGGCGAGGCCTGGCTCCCGGATGGCGAGGAGCTACGGCTGCAGAACACCTGGTGGACCGCGGACCCCGAACTCGAACCGTTCGGCCGACAGAGCGAGACGTTCCGGTTCGCCCCCGGGGTGGGACTCCCCGGCCGTGTCTGGGCGTCGGGGAACCACGAGTGGGTGCTGGACCTCGGGCGCGGGACCGACGCACAGCTCCCACGGCTCGAGGAGAGCGCCCACTTCGGCCTGGAGAGCGCCGTCGGGATGCCCGTCCTCGGGACCGACGGAAGCGTCCTGACCGTGCTCGTGTTCCTGACAGACACGAGCCAGGGTCGCGACGACCGGTTCCTCGAGCTGCTCGAAACCATCACGGCGCACCTCGGAGCCATCCTCCAGCGGAAGGTCGTCGAGGACGAGCTGGCGGCCGAACGGGAGCGCCAGCAGCGGCTCCTCGAGACCAGTCCGGTCGGCATCCTCGTCGTCGGGAGCGACGGCGAGCTCGAACAGGAGAACCAGCGGGCACGCGACATCTTCGGCGTCGACGAGACGGAGACGCTCGCGGCCGCCTACGACCGCGAGCCCTGGCGTGTGACCCCCACCACGGACGACGGGCCGGAGCTCGAGAACGGCTGGTTCCGGGAGGTCGCGGCGACCGGGACGGCGATACGGAACGAGGTGTACGTGGTCGACCGGGCCGACGGCGAGCGGCTCTGGCTGCTCGTCAACGCCGCACCCGTCGGCGGTGAGGAGGGCGAGGTCATCGTCTCCTTCTCGGACATCACCGAGCAGAAGCGACACGAGCAGGCGTTCCAGAACCAGGCGGAGCGGGTGAGCGTGCTGAACCGCGTCCTCCGGCACGACCTTCGGACGCATCTGACCGTCGTCGGTGGGCTCCTCGACCGCATCACCGAGCAGGCGGACGTGCCCATGGCCACGGTCGAGGCGATCCGGCAGTCGCTGGCCGACCTGGAGACGCTGAGCCACCGTGCCAGACGCATCGAGGCCGCGTTCGAGTCTGAGACGCGGACGTCCATCGACCTCGGCTCGCTCGCCGAGCGCGTCGTCGCCGACGCGGCCGACACCTACCCCCACGCGGCGGTGACGCTCACCGAGGCGAGCGGGCCGCCGGTGCTCGCACACGAGCACTTCAGGCTCGTCCTCGACAACCTGCTGGAGAACGCGGTCGTCCACCACGACGGGGACGACCCGTCGGTCGAGGTGTCGGTGGCGCGCCGGGACGAGACCACCGTCCGACTCGTCGTCAGCGACGATGGCCCGGGCATCCCCGAATCGGAGATCGAGCTCCGCGAATCCCGCCTGGAGACCGCTCTGGACCACTCCGACGGGCTCGGACTGTGGATCGTCCGCTGGCTGGTCTCGAAGTCGGACGGCGAACTCAGGCTGGAACGGTCGGAGGATGGCTCCCGGGCCGTCGTATTGCTCCCGGTCGCACCGGGGGCGGAGTGACGGTCGAGGCGACGAGCCCGCTACTGTGCCTTCGTCGCGAACTTCTCGCGGACCTTCTCGATCTTCGGGTCCGCGTGGAACGTGCAGTAGCGGTCGTTCGGGTTCTTGTCGTAGTAGTCCTGATGGGACTCCTCGGCCTCGTAGAACGTCTCCAGGTCGACGACCTCCGTCACCACGTCGTCGTCGTACTCGCTGTCGAGTTCGTCGACGAACGCCGCGGCGAACTCCCGCTGGTCCTCGTCGTGTGCGAGGATGATGGAGCGGTACTGGGTGCCGACGTCCGGTCCCTGCCGGTTCAGCTGCGTCGGGTCGTGGACCGTGAAGAACACCTTGAGCACGTCCTCGAAGCCGAGGACGCCCGTGTCGTACTCGACCTGGACGACCTCCGCGTGCCCCGTCTCGCCGGAGCAGACCCGTTCGTACGTCGGGTCCTCGACGTGCCCGCCGGCGTAGCCCGATGTGACCGACTCGACGCCGTCGAGCTCCTCGAACGCCGCCTCGATGCACCAGAAGCAGCCGCCGCCGAGCGTCGCTCGTGCTGTCGTCATGAACGACCGTACGGCTGGCACGGCAAAAACCCCGTCGGAAGGCTCACTCCATCGCGTCGCGGTCGAGCGGGTCCTCGATGTCGCCCATGACGGTCTCCAGCGCGTCGGTCGCCGTGACGAGCCCCTCGACCTCGCCCTCGGACATGGCGAGCGCGAGCTCCTGTCCCTCGGCCTGGAACTGGTCGATGACGTCGCTGACGCTGGTGTCGGCGGCGACGGTCATCGGCGGTGCGGCCACGTCCTCGAGGTCCCACTCCCCGGTGCGAATCTCGTCGACGTGCTCGAGCAGCGACGGGACGTAGACGACGCCGCGGTAGTCGTCGAGGTCGCTGCCGACGAGCGGGTAGCGGGTGTGCGGCGAGTCGTACACCTTCTGGAGGTTCTCCTCGACGGGGTCCTCGGTCGAGAGGACGACCGCGTCGTCGATGTCGACCATCACGTCGTCGACCATGATCTCGTCGACGGTCAGCGCGTTGATGACCTCCTCGTGGCGCTCCTTGGAGAGGTCACCCTGTTCGAGCAGGGAGTTCAGCCGGGTGCGGAGCTGCGCGCGGCTCTCGATGACGTCCTCCTCGGCCTCGAGCCAGGCCCCGGTCATCTCGACGCCGAAGAGCTTCAGCGTCGCCTTCGCCACGGTGTCGCCGACGCTGATGATGGGCGAGATGAGCCACGCGAACCAGTACAGCGGGCGCGCGCCCCACTTGCAGACGAACTTCGTGCGCTCGACACCGAGGTAGGTCGGCGTCTGCTCGCCGTGGGTGAGGTGGACGAGGTTGATGATGAGGAACGCGAGGAGCCCACCCGCCCCGATCGAGGCCAGCGCCGTGTTGTGGAAGTACGGTTCGAAGATGGCCCCGAGTGCGGGTTCGGCGACGATACCGACCGCGATGCTCGATGCCGTGATGCCGACCTGACAGCTCGTCAGGTAGATCTCCAGGTCGTCGGTCATCTCCCAGGCGCGTCGGAGCGCCGGCGTGTCGAACTCGGATTCGGAGTACTGTCTGACCCGTGTCAGTGCGAATTCGATGGCGACGAAGAACCCGTTCGCCAGGATGAGACCGAGACCCGCGAGTAACCGGGCGGCGATTTCGAGCGAGTTCATCTCGTGGCCGGCTTCCATCCAGGGACTCAAAAATGGCCGGGGTTACCACCTTGGGTCGACGCTGGGTGGTGGCTCCGAACCGATGTCCTCTTTATGTTGGGGGAGATACCTCGGGCCATCTCACCGCGCCTCGGAGCTGGCGACTGTGCTCGAGCTTCTCCCATCTCCCTTACCGGTGTCCCCAAATATCCGCCCGCCGATACGCTGGATTCGGTCGAATCCTCTCGGTGTTGAAGACACCGAAACCGAATCGGCCACATCGATTCAGGAAACAAAACACTCATTTTCTCGGGATACTTCTGTATTACTATGTACGACCTTACAGGGTTCCAGCGGGACCTGTTGTACGTGATTGCGGGGCTCGACGACCCCCACGGACTGGCGATCAAGGAAGAGCTCGAAGACTACTACGAATCCGAGATTCACCACGGTCGACTCTACCCGAACCTCGACACGCTCGTCGACAAGGGCCTCGTCGAGAAGGGCGAGCTCGACCGGCGGACGAACTTCTACACACTGACCCGGCGCGGTCGCCGCGAGATCGACGCCAGACAGGAGTGGGAAGCGCAGTACGTCGACCGGATGGAGACGGCAGAGGCGTCTTCGTAACCGACCGACAGGTCCCGCCACCGACGGGCAGCACACGAGGGAACAGGGACCACGGATTCACAGCACCCCGATCCATTCTTTCGAGGCGACGACCGACAGCGGCGGTGCCGGTCCACGCCCGAGCAGTCCACGGAGCCGTCCGCGGAGTCCGCCGTCGGCCACCTCGCCACTGGCTGGGTCGTCACGGCGGCGAAGCTTCCCCCGGACGATGGGGTCGACCGGCGGGATCCCGGCGTCGAGCCGCTCGAACGCGACCGCCTCGAAGCGGTCGTCCGCGAGGAACCGCTCGTCCGTCGCGCGGTCGAGCTGACACCCCGCCGCGAGATGCCCCCAGACCAGCTGGACCGTCGACTGGAGTCGCGCGGCCCAGCCCTCGGCCCGGACGTGTTCGAGGAACCGGAACTCGCCACCGGGCTTCAGCACGCGGGCGACCTCGTCCAGCGCCGCGTCGAAGTCGGGGATGGTACAGAACACGAGCGCGGCGACGACGACGTCGACGCTGTCGTCCGCGAGCGGGAGCGACTCCGCCCCGGTCGGGTGTATCGTGACCGAGAGCCCGCACTCGCGGGCGCGTTCGACCGCGCGCTTTCGCATGTGGGGGTCGGGCTCCACCCCGACGACCTCGCCGGCGTCGCTCGCCGCGAGAAAGGGGAACATCGCACCGGTGCCGACGCCGACGTCCAGCACCGTCCCCTCGAGGTCGGCCGCCAGCCAGCGCCGGTGCACCGCGATGCGCCGCTCGAACGGCGCGACCACCGGGTCGTAGACGGCAGCGAAGAGCCGGTGTCCCCCGGTCGACGGTCCGTCGGTCACTGGAGGGTCTCGGTGACGTACGACCGGACCCCCGCGACGCGGTCCGCGTCGAACGTCCAGAAGCCCTTCCACGGTCCGATACGACCGTCCTCGGCCGGCAGACGGTAGCAGACGAGTGCGGCCGACTCGCTCGGGTCGGACGGGTGGGTGTAGACGACGAACCACGCCCGTCTGAGGTCCTCGTCGACCGCGTTCGTGTGGACGTTCGCGTCGATGTCCGGTGGGACCGCGGCGTCGTCGAGCCCGTAGATGTTCACGTCGAGGTCGGTCGCACCGAGGGCGCGGTACACCTCGTGGGTGCCGCGCTCGTCCCGCAGCCGCGAGAGGTACTGGAAGCTCGAGTGGAGCTCGCCGACGCCGTGTCGCCACGCCCGTGCCTCGATGTAGCGGGAGAGCTCGATGAGGAGGAACTTCTGCTTGCGGGTGTCCGGGTAGCCCTCGACGGTGAACACCGTGTCGGCAAGACCGAGGATGGCCTCCGGGGTGTCGACCTCGTCCAGGTCGCGGGAGCCGGAGATGTAGGTGTCGGAGTTGACGAACAGGATCGTGTTCTGGATCGACTCCAGCGAGGAGTGGACCGTCGACCCGTCCGTCCGCGAGACGACGACGGTGTCGTTCGGAACGGAGTCCTCGCCGCCGTCCTCGACGACGTCGACGGGCTGCTCGTCGAACAGGTCGTCCAGCATCCCCTGGACGATGTCGGAGCTCTGCCTGTCGACGACCGTCAGGGTCCGTGACTCCCCCTCGACGCGCTCGATAAGCTGTCTGAGACCCATACGAGTGACAGTTCCCGGACGACATTAAACGTTCTCGCCGGGTGCGTCACACGGGAAACCGCAAGCAACAATCCAGTTCGCTTCGACGGCCCGTTTCGACCCGGAGGCGGCCGTGAGCGGCTGTCTGCGGGGTGACTGGAGAGACCGTGTGTTAACGCGACTCAGGATAATAATATAACCCTCCAGACGGTAGAACGGTTTGCTATGAAGAAGCAGGAGCTCATCCACCTTCACGGACTGCTCGCAGAAGTATCGACACACTACGAGACAACGGCCGACGGCGACCTCAACCTAGACGAGTACGAATCGCTTGGTATTCGACCAACGAGCATCCACAAATCGAAGACCGACCACAAGGCGGCTGTTTTTGCACTCGCGAACGGCATCACCTCCGATATGAGTTCCGAGGAGTCCGAAGAGACGGTCGCCGTCTCCGCAGACTAAACGGGAGTTCTCGTCCTACACCGAACCAGCACCGACCAGCGGCGGCTCTCTCTCTCTCTCTCGAACTCGGCTCTCCCGCCCCGACTACTCGATGAGGTCCTCGAACTCGGGGAGGACCTCCTCATCGCCCTCGTCCTCGCCCGCCACGGTGTCGTCGCCCGCCTCCTCGTCAAGTTCGTCGCCAGTGGATTCGTCGTCGTCCGTCTCCTCGTCCTCCTCGAGGACCTCGACCTCGAGGACCTCCAGCGGGATGTTCTCCAGACGCATCCCGATCTCCTTGCGGGCGATGCGGGAGGCGTGCTCCTCGCGCTCGACGTTGAACACCGTCATCTCGAGCTCGAGGGCGACCAGCGCCTCGTCGGCCGCGATGAACGCCGGCGGGAGCTCCTCGCCCGAGGGCGAGGTCCGGCTGCCCATGTTGATCTCCACGTAGTTCAGGTCCGGATTCAGCATCTCACCAGTTTTCGAGATGGCGATACGAACGGCCTCGTCCGGTGTCGCTACGTCGTATACCGGCACTGCAGCTTCGACGACAACTCTGCAGTTCATGCTATTCTGTGTTACTCTGCCGAACAGTATCAAGGTTGGCGTTCGTTCACCCCGTCGGCCGACGACGACGGGGGTGGTGGGCACGGCGTACCGGGTTCGTAACCCCCAAACGGGCGCGGCCCGGACCCTCGGACGATGGAGACAGGGTCTATCCCGCTGTCGTCGCTCCCCGGCGGCTTCGACGCCCACGCGACGCTGGAGAGCGGCCAGTCGTACCTCTGGCGACGCGAGGACGGACGGATGTACGAGGGCGACGACGACGGGTCGCCGTGGTACTGCACCGCACTGTCGCTCGACGAGCAGGACGGGGCTGCCGTGCCCCTGCCCGACCGCGGGCCACACGCCATCCGGTTCCGCGTCGCCGACGACGCGCTCGAGTGGGAGGCGACCTGCGACGCCCACGACGCGCTCGTCCACCTCCTCCGACTCGACGACGACCTCGACGCCATCGTCGCGGATGCACCCGACGAGGCGCTGATAGGGGAGGCCTACGACGCCTACCGCGGGCTCCGGCTGGTGCAGGACCCACCCTTCGGCTGCACCGTCTCGTTCATCTGCTCGGCCCAGATGCGAGTCGAGCGCATCCACGAGATGGTGTCGACGCTCGCCCGCGAGTACGGCGAGGCGGTCGACCTCGGGGACCGCACCTACCACGCGTTCCCGACCCCCGACCGGCTCGCGGCGACGACCGAGGCCGAACTGCGCGACCTCGGGCTCGGCTACCGTGCGCCCTACGTCCAGCGCACCGCCGAGATGGTCGCCACGGGCGAAGCCCACCCCGCCGAGGCCGCCGGGCTGGCGTACGAGGACGCCCGCGAGTCCCTCACGCGGTTCGTCGGCGTGGGCGAGAAGGTCGCCGACTGCATCCTGCTGTTCTCGCTGGGCTACGACGAGGCCATCCCGCTGGACACGTGGATGCGCACCGTCGTCTCCGACTACTACCCGGACTGCGACCGCGGCAACTACGCCGACACGTCGCGGGCGCTCCGTGACCGCTTCGGCGGCCGCTACGCCGGGTACGTGCAGACCTACGTGTTCCACCTGCTGCGGACGCGGGGGTGACGAACAGCGACGCCACGACACCTACGTTTTTCTCCCACGTCGCCGTCGTCTCACCCATGAGCGAGGAACGGACCCGCGCACACGTGTTCGTCTCCGGTCGCGTCCAGGGCGTCTACTACCGCTCGAACACCCGCGACGCCGCCACCGAGCACGGCGTCGACGGGTGGGTCCGCAACCTCGACGACGGCCGCGTCGAGGCCGTGTTCGAGGGGCCGGAGGACGCCGTCGAGGCGATGGTGGAGTGGTGCCACGAGGGCTCGCCGGCCGCGAACGTCGAGTCGGTGGCGGTCGAGTACGAGGAGCCACAGGGCGAGGAGGGCTTCCGGATTCGGCGCTGACAGCCGGACCGTCGGCCCGCGGGCTGGCGTCGACCGCACCGCGCGAGGGGGCGGATTTACCACGTCCCCGTCCGAACCCACGGACATGATTTCGAGCGACCGGATGGCCCAGGTCGACGAGAACGCCGAGGGGCTCGGCGTCCCCCGCAAACAGTTGATGGAGTCGAGCGGGCACGCCGTCGCACGTGCCGTCCGCGAGGCTGCCGAGCCGGGTGATCGGATCGTCGTCGTCGCCGGCCGCGGGAACAACGGCGGGGACGCGTTCGTCACCGTCCGCTTCCTCGACGAGTTCGAGGTGACGACGCTGCTGCTCGGGCGTGCAGACACTATCACGACCGATATCGCCCGGGAGAACTGGGACGCACTCCAGCAGGCCGAGTACGACACCCGCGAGGTGCGTGACTCGACCGCCGTCTCGCTCCCCGACGCCGACGTGGTCGTCGACGCGATGCTCGGCACCGGCGTGACGGGCGCGCTCCGCGAGCCCGAGGCGACAGCAGCGAGAGCCATCAACGAGGCCGACGCGACGGTCGTCGCGGTCGACGTCCCCTCCGGCGTCGACGCCGACACCGGCGAGGGGGCCGGCGT
The DNA here is from genome assembly GCF_024464185.1 of Haloarchaeobius salinus. Lineage (NCBI taxonomy): Archaea > Methanobacteriati > Methanobacteriota > Halobacteria > Halobacteriales > Halorubellaceae > Haloarchaeobius > Haloarchaeobius salinus. The sequence goes on along the minus strand of NZ_JANHAU010000006.1, from coordinate 79,653 downwards.
CGCGGTCGAGGCCGACCACGTCGTCACGTTCCACGACGCGAAGCCCGGGCTCGCCGACGTGGACGCCACGGTCACCGTCGCCGACATCGGCATCCCCGACGCCGCCGAGACGTTCGTCGGCCCTGGCGACCTGCGCGTGCTCTCCCGGGACTCGATGGCCCACAAGGGCGACTTCGGCGAGGTGCTGGTCGTCGGTGGCGGCCCCTACACCGGTGCACCCGCTCTCTCCGCGCAGGCCGCGATGCGCGCCGGAGCGGACCTCGTGCGCGTCGCCTGCCCGACGAGCGTCGCAGACACCGTCCAGGGCTACGAGGCGGGGCTCATCGTCCGCGGGTTCGCCGGCGAGCTGCTCCGCCCGACTCACGTCGACCAGCTGCTCGACGCCGCCGTCGACGCCGACTGCGTGCTCGTCGGCCCCGGGCTCGGCCGCGCCGAGGGGACCCTCACCGCCGTCCGCGAGTTCCTCGCCGAGTACGACGGGCGCGCGGTCGTCGACGCCGACGCGCTCCGGGCGGTTCCCGACCTCGACACAGAGGCCGAGCTGCTCTGTACGCCCCACCAGGGCGAACTCGTCGCCATGGGCGGTGAGACCGACGACGACTGGGAGACACGGGCCGACCTCGTCGCCGACTTCGCCGCCGACCTCGAACAGACGCTCCTCGTCAAGGGTGCCTACGACGTGGTGACCGACGGCGAGACGACCCGCGTCAACCGGACCGGCAACCCCGGGATGACCGTCGGCGGCACCGGCGACGTGCTCGCGGGCATCTGCGCCGCGCTCGCGAGCACGCACGACCCCGTCACCGCCGGCTCGGTGGCGGCGTACGTCAATGGGCTCGCCGGCGACGCCGTCGTCGCCGAGCAGGGCTACGGCCTGTTCGCCAGCGACCTGCTCGACGAGATTCCGTACGCGATGTGGGGTGGTCGAGATGTCTGAGGGTGGGGCGGCAGGCGAGGACAGCGAGCCGACCGGCGACGCCCGCGACCTCACCCACGTCGACGACGACGGCGACGCTCAGATGGTTGACGTCGGCGCGAAGCCGGACTCCCGGCGACGGGCCGTCGCGGAGGGGACCATCCGCCTCCGCGAGTCGACTGTCGACGCCATCCGTGCGAACGAGGTCGAGAAGGGCGACGTGCTCGCGACGGCTCGAATCGGGGCCATCCAGGCGGTCAAGCACACCTGGGAGACCATCCCGATGTGCCACCAGATCCCCATCACCAACGTCGACACCGCGTTCGAGGTCGCCGACGACCGCGTCAGGCTGACCGTCGCCGTCGAGACGACCGGGAAGACCGGCTGCGAGATGGAGGCACTGGAGGGCGTGACGACGGGGTTGAACGTCGTCTGGGACATGGTGAAGGCGGCCGAGAAGGACGACGACGGCGAGTACCCCGAGACCCGAATCGAGGGCGTCAGCGTGGTCGAGAAGACGAAAGAACGGGTCGAGTAACGCCGGGGGCCGGTCAGCCTTACTGCACCGGCGTCGAGAGGTCGCCCGCCCGCGACCGTGCTTTCTCGACCACGGCCGGCCGCGCCTCGAAGTCGACCACGACGTCCTCGTCGCCGTAGGTGACGTCGTCGACGTTCGCGTTGTCGTGGATCCACGAGACGAGGCTCATCGTGTCGTCCGTCATCGGGAGGACGAGCCGCTCGCGCTCCCAGTCCGGCAGTTCGTGGACGATGCGCTCGCGCAGCTCGTCGACGTTCAGGCCCTCCATGCCCGACACCGCGACGGGGTTCGGCGCGAGCGCGGAGAGCGCCTCGCGCTTCTCGGCGAGCGCCTCGGCGTCGACCTTGTCGATCTTGTTCAGCACGGTGACGATGGGGGCCTCGTTGCGCTCGTACAGCGTGTCGTGGGACGTGACGAGCTTCTCGCGGATCTCCTCGACGGGCTCGCTCACGTCGACGACCAGCAGCACGAGGTCGGCCCGGTACACCGAGTCGAGCGTGGACTTGAACGACTCGACGAGCCAGTGGGGCAGGTCGGAGATGAACCCGACCGTGTCCGTCAGCAGCACGTCGCGGTCGTCGATGTCCGCCCGCCGGGTCGTCGTCCCCAGCGTCGTGAACAACCGGTCCTCGGACTCGGCGGTCGCGTCGAGGTCGGGATGCAGGTCCTCGTTCTCGCCCACGTCGAGGTCCGTCGCCAGCCGGCGCAGGAGCGTCGACTTCCCCGCGTTGGTGTAGCCGGCGAGCGCGACGAGGTCGAAGCCGGCCTCGTGGCGGCGCTCGCGGCGGTCCTGCTCGGTCTGCTCGATACGGGCCAGTTCGTCCCGGATGCGGGAGATCTGGTCCTTGATGTCCTGCTCGCGGCTCTCGTCGTACTCGCCCAGCCCCATGAAGCCGGGGTGCTCGTCGCGCTTGGCGAGGCTGGTCTTGGCCTCGGCGCGCGGGAGCTCGTACCGGAGCTCCGCCAGCTCGACCTGGAGCTGTGCCTTGCGTGTCTGGGCGCGCTGGCCGAAGATCTCCAGGATGAGCGTGAACCGGTCCATCAGCTCCGTGTCGTCCGGGAGCTTCTGTCCCAGGTTGTACATCTGGTACGGCCCGAGCCGGTTGTCGAAGATGACCGTGTCCGCGTCCTCCCGGGCGGCGAGCGCCGCCAGCTCGTCGGCCTTCCCCTCGCCCAGCTGGAGCGCCGGGTCGGCGGTCCGGGACTGCGTCAGCTCCGCGACCACGTCGTAGCCCGCCGCCGCTGCGAGCTGGCGTATCTCCTCGGTGTCGGCGACGCCGCTGTCGACGCGCTTCGCGACGATGGCTCTCATCGGGTCACCTCGGCCGGGCGGCCGGCCGGTCGATACTGCGACGCTCCCAGCGGGGCGCTGCCCGCCGGGCGGCGAACCTCAGGCTCGGCGGTCCGCCACCTCGATTCTGCGAACACGTTGCATACCGGCTGTAGCCGCTCACCCCTCTTGAATCTCTCCCTGCGACAGCCCGGTAACGGGACCGTACTCCCGCCCGCCCAGCGGTTCGTGTCGGTCGTCAGTCCCGACCACCGAATCGTACCGCCCTCCCGCACTCTGTTAAATACAGGTCCCAAAAGACTTATTCAGCAGTCGCGTCCGTATCAGGATATGCTATCCCTACAGCTGGCCATCGACCCCCAGCAACTCGGGCTGGAGTTCGGGACGGGGGCGGTCATCGGCGGCCTCATCGGGTTCGCGGCGAAGAAGGTGGCGAAGATCATCGCCATCCTCGTCGGCATCGAACTGGCGCTGTTCAAGTTCCTCGAATCGAAGGGCTACATCAGCGTGAAGTGGGACGAGCTCAGCGGCGGCATCCTCGGCGCTGCCGAGGGCGCACAGGAGGTCGACACCGGCTGGGTCGAGCCGATCCTCTCCACGCTGTCCATCGGCGCGGGCTTCACCGGCGGCTTCATGGTCGGCTTCAAGAAGGGATAATCGACGGCGGCGCTCTCCGGCCTCCCGCGGGTCGATTTTCGGCGGCGTGGACCTCGACGAGTGAGCGACCGGTACGTCGTGACCGACAGCCGGTAGGACCGTCACTGGCCGTCGAGAGGCGAGTCTCGCGACGGCCCTACCGCGTGCTCAGCTCGTCCTCGTCCTTGACGATGCGCGTCTCGGCGGTGCCGCTGGTCCGGTCGTTGACCATGTCGTAGAAGTCGTTCTGCATCCCCGCAGGGAAGCGGACGACGCCGATCCACGAGCCGTCGTTCTGCCACTCCTCGCGTTCGAGCTCGCCGTAGCTCCGGACCTGGGCCTGCGTGCTGCCCGCGTAGTCCGCCGGAACGTGGACCGCCACCGTGACCTCGTCGAACCGGATGGGGATGACCGGTCGGAGCGCGTCGAGCGCGTCGTCGACCTGGCTCTCGACGGGCTCCATCGGGTCGACCTTGAAGCCGGCCTGCTCCAGCGCGGACTCGATGCGCTCCGGTGGGTGGGGCGCGTCGTCCATCTGCGGGTTGACCGCGTTCCGGGCGATCTTGTTCACGAGCTGCTTCCGCTTCTGTTCCTGCATCTCGCGGCGCTGGTCCGCGGTTATCTGGATCTCCCCGCGCTTGATGACCTCGGGGATGATCTCCATCGGGTCGGTTGTCTCGAACACCTTCTCGAGGTCACTCTCGGCGGGGCGGTCGCCGCGGGAGGCGTCCTCGAACACGTCCTCGGCCGCGATGACGTCCTCCAGGTCGCCCTCGAACTCGTCTCGTTTGATCGCCAGCGCGGCGTCGGGGTCGACGAGAACCTCGAACCGCGCACCGTGGCTCTCCAGTCGCGCGGTCACCGCTTCGTCGAGCGAAATCATACCCGAACCTTACGCGGGGTGATTAAAAAGGTGTTTCCCGTGACGGGTGGTCACTCCTCGGAGTCGTCGTCGGCCTCGTCGTCCGCGTCGCCAGCGTCGTCGTCCTCCTCGGCCGCGAGCAGGTCGTAGGCCGCTAGGTACTCCTCGGTCTCGTCGTCGGTCAGCTCGACGAACTGCTCGGACTCGGCGTCGACGGTCGCTATCCCGACACCCTCGGGGCGCAGCTCTCCCTCGTTGGCCGTCGCGAGCGCCGAGAGCGCGAGCTCGATGCCGCCCTCGAGGTCGGCGTCGTCGTCGTAGTTCGTCTCGAGGTACTCCTGGATCTCGCCGCGGTCCGCGCCGACCGCGAGCGCCTTCCACTCGTAGGGGGTGCCCGACGGGTCGGTCTCGTAGAGTCGCGGTTCACCGTCCTCGACGCCGCCGACGATGAGCGCGACGCCGAACGGGCGCGCGCCGCCGACCTGCGTGTACTGCTGGATGTGGTCGGTGACGTGCTTCGTCAGCGTCTCGATGCCGATCGGCTCGCCGTAGCGGAGCTGGTTGACCTGTGCGTCGCGGCGCGTGAAGTCGATGAGCTTGCGTGCGTCGGCGACGTGGCCCGCGCTCGCGATGCCGACGTGGTCGTCGGCCTTGTGGATCTTCTCGACGCTCGTGCGCTCCATCAGCGGGGAGCGGATGCGCTTGTCGACCGCGAGGACGACCCCCTCCGCTGTTCGGACGCCGATGCTCGCCGTCCCGCGTTTGACCGCCTCGCGGGCGTACTCGACCTGGTAGAGACGCCCGTCCGGGGAGAAGATGGTGATACCCCGGTCGTACGCCTGCTGTTGTTGTCCCTGCATTGTGTGTCACTCGAAATCCGTGTTCGTCGCGCCGACGTACCGGTCGTCGACTCGCACGTCGAGAACGCCCTCCCGCTCGACTGCCGGTCGTTCGTCGTCCTCGAACGCGACGGTTCTCTGGGCCGAGGTTTGCCTCGGCCGTCCTAAATACTTTTCTTCACAGGCCCGTATCGTCCCGGAAATCCCCCGCACGACGACGCCGAGGTCGTGTCCATCGACGCTCGCCACGCAGGTCAGTGCGGCCCGTGCGGCGTCGGCGTGACCGTGTCGTGCGCGGACGACCGCCTCGCCGGTCCCCTCGGAGAACGAGAAGCGGACGACCGTGCAGTCGGTATCGGCGCTGCCGGGGTCGCCGAGCAGGTTCCCCGCCGCGTACCAGAGCTCGCGCTGGAACGACCGCCGCGAGAGCGAGGCGTCCGGCGTCGACTCCAGTTCGACCGCGAGGTAGCGGTAGCGCGGCCGGAGGTGCTTCGGGAGGTGCTTCACTGTCCGGGTGTTCGGGCGGTGGCCGCTTCAACCTCTCGAAGTCGATGGTCGGCTCAGACGCGCTCGCCGACGAGCACGCCGACCTGGTCGTGGACCGGCTCGACCGCGATGAGCGCGTAGCCCGCGTCGGTGAAGCAGTCCGCGAGGTGTCCGACGGTGGAGGGGTCGTCGACCTCGGGCGAGTAGAACGGCTCGTCCGGGTCGGGTTCGCCGAAGAACATCACGTCGCCGAGGACGATGCGGTCCGGCCCGAGCCCGGCGAGCACGTCGATGGCCTCGCGCTTCTCCTCGTCGGAGAGGTGGTGCATCGCGAAGTTCGAGACGACCACCGCCACGTCCCCCCCGTAGTCCGGCTCGCGGAAGCTCCCCTCGCCGAACTCGACGTTCTCGAGTCCGGCCTCGTCGGCCTTCCGGCGCGCCTCGTCGAGCATCCCCTGGCTGATGTCGCGGAAGACCACCTTTCCCGCGTCCCCGGCGAGCGAGAGCCCGATTGCGCCGGTTCCACAGCCCACGTCGAGCACCGTTTCGGTGCCCGAGAGGGCGTCGCGGGCGTGGTCCAACACGAGCGAGACGCAGGCGCGGTACTCGTCGGTCTGGTTGTGCTCGTCGTCGTACTCCCCGGCGACCTCGTCGAAGCGGGCGGCGTGTTCCTCAAGCGTCCTCTTCATACCGGCCTCTACGCACGCCGGGTTCTATGAAGGACTCGGACTGGCGCTCGCGGTTGCGCTCCGCGAGCCGCCCCCACTCGGCAAGGCCCTCCCTGATGCGCTCCTCGCCGAGCCCGATTATCTCGCCGACGGCGGCCAGCTCGCGCGGGGCACGCAGCTGCAGGTGGCTCGTCGGGTCGGCGCTGACGACGAACGGCGCGTCGTAGTAGTCGACCAGCTCGGCGAGCTTCCGCAGGCCCCGGAGCGCCTGCACGCGACCGCCGCCGGAGAGCCGACAGACCCGGCTCAGGTCGAACTCCAGCCGCACGCCGTGCTCGACGGCGGCCTTCGCCAGCACGTGGTTCACGTCGCCGTCGCCACGCATCGGGTGTGCGAGCACGTCCACGCGGTCCTGTTCGACCGCGAACCGGTTCATCGCGTTCGTCCCGCCGTGGACCAGCAGGAGGGTGTGGTCGCCCCGGTAGTTGCCGACGTAGCCGCTCGCCTGCGAGGGGTCGTCCGCGCGGATCTCCATGCCGTGCACCACGTCGACGCCCGTCTCCTCGCGGATTCGCTCGGCGTCGTAGTCGGCGCGGGCGTCGCCGTGGTTCCGCACCACGACGCCGTCGAAGCCGTAGCTGGCGGCCGTGTGGGCGTAGCGGGCGACGGTCGCGTCGCCGTCCGGGTGAGCGTGGACGGCCTCGTACATGGCTCGCCGTCTCTCGGCGGCTTCCCTTAGGGTTCCGGTTCCCTGTCGGGGACACCGTTGGTTTACAAACATCGTAAACTCCTCCCGTGTGGCCACGTCGCGCCCCGGCCAATCGAGGAGCACGGGGCTGGTCGAGTTGGGGCGGTCAGAACCAGGCGCGACCGCAACCGAACGGAGCCGGCGACCCCAGTGCTACTCCTCGTCGTCGTCGGCCAACAGCTCCAGCGTCTCCTCGGCGTTGACGACGGCCTTCTCGCGATTCGCCGGGTACGCCTCGACCTTCGCCCGGAACGTGATGCCGTCACCCAGCGCGGTCTCGCCCGAGAACGCGGCCTGCTTGTCGAGGTGGACGAAGAACTCGCAGTTCTCGGTGACGCGGTCGTCGAGTTCGTCGACCAGCCGGTCGACCTCGGGGGCCTCGGCCAGCCTCGCGAGGACGTGGCGCACGTCGTCGGCGTTCTCCACGCGGGCGGAGAGGACGACGATGCGGTCCCCGTGGTGTCCCTTGCTCTCGGCCCGCTCCAGCTCGAACTCCTCGGGGAGGTAGTGACGGAGGGCGTCCTCGACGCGCTTCTCGTCCTCCGTCGCATAGCTGAACGCACGGAGGTCGACGTAGTGGAACGGGACCGAAGCCATTGTACTGGGACCGCGTTTCGCGGGATTACTCCTCGTCGTCTTCGTCGTCGTCGGCCTCGGCGGCCTCGAGCTGGTCCTCGGGGATGCCCTGCTCCTGGCCGTCCTCGAAGGAGACGGTGTAGGTGGCGTCGCCGAACATCGTGTCCATGACCTGCGTGATGGTGCCGGTCTCGCCGTCGAACTCGCTGTGCTTGTCGTGCAGGACGACGGTGTCGTCTTCCTCGAAGCTCATGCTCCGGAGTATCCGTGGCGGCGATAAAAAGGGACTGATTCGCGGTTGGCCGTCGACACGTCCCGCGCCGTCTCAGATCGGCGTCTCGATGCCGAGTTCGGACAGCAGCGTCGCGGCGGCCGCGGACGACGACGGCGGGCCGCGAGCCGTGATGAGGTCGCCGTCGACGGTGACCGACGTGTCCGATTCGAGCTCGGCGTCCCAGTCACCGCCGGCCGCGACCACCTCGTCCTCGACCCAGTACGGGAGCTTGCGGCCGTCGGGCATGATGTCGTGCTCGTCGACGATGTCCGCCTCCCAGGCGTTCGGGAAGCCGGTGACGCTGCGGCCGTCGACGAGGAACGAGCCGTCGGCCTCACGGGTGAACGCGAGGATGCCGGCGGCGTGGCAGACGACGAGCGCCTTCCCCTCGTCGCCGGCGACGGCGTCGCGCAGGAGCCCGCGAGCGTGGCGGTCCTGGTTGACGTCCCAGACGGTGCCGTGGCCGCCGGGGAACACGACCGCGTCGTAGTCTGCGGCGTCGACGGTCGCGAGCGGCTCCGGGTCGTCGAGACGCTCGTCGGTCTCGTGGATCTCCCGCGCCTCCTGTGCGTACTGCTCCCCGACCTCGTCGGGGTCGAGCGAGCGCTCGTCGACGACCGGCGGGTCGCCGTCCGGTGTGGCCACGGTCACGTCGGCCTCGGCCGCGGTCAGCGTGGTCAGTGGCTCGAAGCACTCCTCCGCCCAGTACCCCTCCTGGCTGACGACGAACAGTGCAGAACTCATGCGCTCCGGCTAGGTCACGGAGACCTTTCAGGGCCGAGGAAGCGGTTCGCACTGCCGTATCCGTCACGCGTGACACGTTCGCAGGGCGGCGAAAGGACGAAGTGACGGGCCGCTGCAGTGGTGGCCGTGACCCGCGACTGAGCCCGGACGGGTGGCCCGGCACCACGGCGCGCCCGTTCACGACGCCGTATCGTGCGCGACTGACACCGACAGTCACCCATGGAGATACGCGAACCCAGACCCGACGAACACGACCGCATCGCCACCGAACTGCTCCGCCCCGGCTTCCTCGAAGCCGAGGAGCGCGAGCCCCAGTACTGCAACCTGACCGAGCAGGCCCGTACGACGCCGAGCCTCGACAGCTGGCTCGGCGAGGACGACAGAACGATCCTCGTCGCCGTCACCGACGACGGCGAGCTCGCCGGCGACGTCTCCGGCGCGGTGTCGCCGACGCCGCCGATCTACGACCGCCCGCCGGCCGTCTACTGCGACGGCCTCTACGTCAAACCCGAGTATCGACGCGAGGGCGTCGCGACGGAGTTGCTGGACAGCCTCGTCAGGTGGGGGCGCGAGCGCGGCTGTGGGTTCTTCTCGCTCTCGGTCCACGTCGACAACGAGCGCGCGACCGAGTTCTTCGAGGCGTACGGCATGGAGCAGGCGTACCGCTCGATGCGCACGCGAATCTGAGCACCCACACCACGCCCGTCGCCCTACTCGACGTCGCCGAACGTCTGCCCGTCCTGCGAATCCGCCTTCATCCGACGGATGGTCGCCCGGGCCTGGCTCGCGTCGTAGCCGAAGTAGACGTCCTCGGCGTACTCGTCGGCGACCTCGGTCGCGTGCGCGAGGTTGTCGATGTCGACGTCGACGGCGTACAGCTCGATGGAGAAGGGCTTCGAGAGCGCGTCGACGAACCCGCTCGCGATGACCTCCAGCCAGTACGTCGTCTCGTACACCAAGTCGTACAGCGGGACGACGAACTCGTCGACGTGCTCGGCGATGGCGTCGAGGTCCAGCCCGGCCCGCCGGTAGAGGTGCCCCGGGTACGGGTCCGGATAGAGCGTGAAGTAGGCCCTTCCCGGAATCCGGTCCACGGCCTCCTCCACGAACTCGGTGATGACGTCGGCGCGCCAGTCGAACCGGTCCGCGTCGTCGGCCTCGTCCAGGTCGTAGTCGGCGGGCTCGCCGCCGTCGCGGTCCGCGCGCCAGCCGGCGTACGAGTCCCGGCAGTGCTCGCAGTAGCAGTACTCCTCGCGGGGGAACCCCACGTCGTCGAGCCGCACCGCCTCGTTGGCGTCGGCGCAGTCCTCGATGGTCTCCAGCAGACCCGCACGGTACCGCTCACGGGTCGGGCAGATGTAGCCCCAGTCGAAGTAGGGCCGCTCACGGGTCGCCGGCTCGCCCTCGTCGCTGACGGGGACGAGGTCCGGTTTCGCCTCGCCCGCCGCGGTATCGCCGAAGCAGGAGACCATGTTCACCGCCGACGCGACGGGCTCGACGGCCCTGCCGGTCACGTCCTTGACCTCGTAGAACCCCAGCTCGAACTCCGCCCAGTCGAGCTCCTCCTCGTTGCGCGTGACGACGCCGTACATACCCGTCGCTACGGGGTGCTTGCGGGGTAAGTGGTTCGAAAGAGGGCGCGAGGGGCTATTCCTCGTCGAGGTCGTAGTCGACTTCGACCGTGGAACCGCCGCCGGCGACCATCTTGTACACGAGCACTGCGACTAACAGGGCGAGCAGGAGTTTGACCTTCCTCGACATGGGAATACGTTCGTCCGGTGACTATTTAGTCCTTTCCGAACCGATTTCGTTTCCGATCATCGAGGGACTGAATTAGCTAGTCGTCGGCGATGTGGCTCGCGATGTCCTCGCGCACGATGGTGCCACAGAACTCACACCGCACGCCGTCCCGCAAGACGGCGAAACGCGTCTCGACGGGCTCGTCGACGTTGGTGATGCAGTTACGGTTCGGACAGGAGAGCACGCCCGTGACGCTCTCGGGGCGGTCGACGCGGTGCTTCTCGACGACCTCGTAGTCGCGGACGATGTTGATGGTCGCGTCGGGCGCGATGAGCGAGAGCACGTCCACCTCGTCCTGGCTCAACTCGCGGCCCTCGACCTTCACGATGTCCTTCGTCGCGAGCGTGCCCGACGGGACGTTCATACCGATGGCCACCTGCTCGCCGCCGCTGCCGTCGATGCCGAGGATGGCGAGCACGTTCAGCGCCTGGCCCCCGCGGACGTGGTCGATGACGGTACCGTTCTCGATCTTCGAGACGCGCAGTTGCTTGTCGGTGTCGCTCATGAGTCTCCCTCCAGCAGCAGGTCGAGCAGCGCCATCCTGACCGGGACGCCGTTGTGTGCCTGTTCGAAGTACCGCGCGTGGTCGGTGTCGTCTATCTCCGGCGCGATCTCGTCGACGCGCGGCAGCGGGTGCATGACGGTGAGGTCGTCCTTCGCGTCCTCGAGCGTCTCCGCGTCGATCTGGTACTCGCCGGCGATGCGGTGGTACTCGTTCTCGTCGGGGAACCGCTCGCGCTGGATGCGCGTGACGTAGAGCACGTCGAGCTGGGGCAGCACCGTCTCCAGGTCGGTGTGCTCGCGTACCGTCGCACCGGCCTCGTGCAGGTCGTAGCGGACCGAACGGGGCAGTTCGAGCGACTCGGGCGAGACGAAGTGCTGGCTCGCGTCGAAGTTCGTCAGCGCCGTCGCCAGCGAGTGCACGGTACGGCCGTACTTCAGGTCGCCCATGATACCGATGGAGAGGTCGTCCAGCCCCGCGTTCTCGCGGATGGTGTACAGGTCGAGCAGGGTCTGTGTCGGGTGGTGGCCCGCGCCGTCGCCGGCGTTGACGAGCGGCACGTCGACGAACTCGCTGGCCATCTTCGCCGCGCCCATCAGCGGGTGACGGAGGACGAGCGCGTCGGCGTAGCCCTCGACGACCCGGACGGTGTCCGCGAGTGACTCCCCCTTCTTCACGGACGACGAGTCGACGGAACCCATGTCGACCACGTCGCCGCCGAGACGCTTCATCGCCGCCTCGAAGCTCATCTTCGTGCGCGTACTCGGCTCGAAGAAGCAGAGCCCGAGGAGCTTGCCGGCGTGTCGCTTGCCGAACGACGCCGGGTTCGCGTCCACCTCGGCCGCGCGGTCGAGGACGAGTTCGATGTCCCCCCGCGTGAGCTGGTTCGCCGTCAGCAGGTGGTCGTGTCGCATCGAGTGAACAGGCTCCGGCGGCGGACTTGAATCCAACCATCTTCCGCCACGAATCCTTTTATGGGAACGCGACCAATCCGCGGGCATGAGTCTCGACGACCGCGCCGAGGAACTCGCCTCCGACCTCGGTGTCGACAAAGAGGAGGTCAAATCGGACCTCGAGAACCTGGTGTCGTACAGCGTCCCGATGGACGAAGCCGTCCAGAGCCTCCGCCGCAAGTACGGCGACGGCAGCAGCGGCGGTGGTGGCGGTACCCCCTCGGAGAAGGACATCGGCGACGTGACGACCGACGACAGCAGCGTCAGCCTGACCGCCCGCGTGCTCACCGTCGGCAAGCGCTCCATCCAGACGCAGGGCGAACAGCAGGACATCTTCGAGGGCGAACTCGCCGACGAGACCGGGAAGATATCCTACACCGCGTGGACGGACTTCGGTCTGAGCGCGGGCGACACCGTGCAGGCCGGCAACGCCGGCGTGCGCGAGTGGGACGGCGAACCCGAACTCAACCTCGGCGAGAGCACCTCGCTCTCGTTCCTCGACGAGGAGCTCGACGTGCCCTACGAGGTCGGCGGCGAGGCGACCCTGCACGAGCTCCAGTCCGGCGACCGCGGCGTCACCATCGAGGTCGCCGTCGAGGAGGTCGAGCGACGAACCATCGACGGCCGCGAGGGCGAGACCGACATCCTCAGCGGCGTCCTCGGCGACGAGTCCGGCCGCCTGCCCTTTACCGCGTGGGAGGTCCACGAGGCCATCGAGAACGGCGAGCCCGTCCGCGTCGAGAACGCCTACGTCCGCGAGTACCGCGGGGTCCCCGAGGTGAACGTCTCCGAGTACTCGACCGTCACGCCCCTCGACCGCGACATCACGGTCGGCGAGGACGCCACACAGGTCTCCGTCGCGGAGGCCATCGCCACCGGCGGGATGTACGACGTCGAGCTCGTCGGCGACGTGCTCGCCGTGCGTGACGGCTCCGGGCTCATCGAGCGCTGTCCGGAATGCAACCGCATCGTCCAGAACGGCCAGTGCCGCAGTCACGGTGACGTCGAGGGCGAGGACGACCTGCGCGTGAAGGCCATCCTCGACGACGGCACCGCCACCGTCACCGTCGTCCTCGACCGCGAGCTGACCGAGCAGGTGTACGACGGCACCCTCGACGACGCGAAGGAGCAGGCACGCGACGCGATGGACAAGGAGGTCGTCGCCGAGGACATCCGCGAGAACATCGTGGGCTTCGAGTACCGGGTGCGGGGGCACTTCTCGGTGGACGACTACGGTGCGAACTGCGACGCGACGAGCTTCGACCGGACCGACGACGACCCGGCCGAGCGTGCGCGGGCGCTGCTCGAGGAGGTGGACGCATGAGCGACATCCAGCGCCGCGAGACCGCCTACCGACTCTTTGCTGCGGAGTTCGACGACGCGACGCTCTCGCACCAGGAGGCCGACGAGGAGCGCGCGCCGAACTACGTCATCACGCCGACGGGCGCACGCGTCAACCGGCTCTTCGCGGTCGGCGTCCTCACCGAGGTCGAATCGGTCAACGAGGACGTACTCCGCGGGCGCATCGTCGACCCGACCGGCGCGTTCGTCGTCTACGCCGGGCAGTACCAGCCCGACGAGATGGCCGCGCTCGAACGACTCCAGACGCCCGCGTTCGTCGCGGTGACCGGCAAGGCCCGCACCTTCTCGCCGGACGACTCCGACCGCGTGTACACGTCGGTCCGCCCGGAGAGCATCACCCAGGTCGACGCTGCGACCCGCGACCGTTGGGTGGTCGACACCGCCGAGCAGACGCTCGAACGCGTCGCGACCTACGCTGCCGCGGCCGGCCTCGGGGAGCGCGGCGACGCCCTCCGTGCCGCCCTGCAGTCCCGCGGTGTCCCGCCGGGACTCGCCGACGGCATCCCGCGGGCGATGGACCACTACGGCACGACCGCGGCCTACCTCTCCCGGCTCCGCGAGACCGCTCTCGACGGGGTCCGCGTGGTCACCGGCGACCGCGACGAGGCCACCGCGGTCACCATCGACCCGAGCAACGAGGGCGACGGCACCGCGACCTGGGCGGACCTCCTCGACGAGGACCGCGCCGCGTTCGGCTCGCCGCTCGGTGAGGCAGAGCCGGTCGCGCCCGGGGGCGACGACGAAGGTGACGGCGGGACAGCCGACGACGGGGCGGCCGACGAGGATGCGGAGTCCACCGATGTCGACGCCGAAGCGACGAGTGGGCCAGACTCGGAACCCGCGGAGAGTGAGCCCTCCGCCGGACCCGACGGGAACGAGCTGGCGGAGAGCGAGCCAGAACCGGAGTCCGTCGGGGAGTCCGAGACGACAGACGAGCCCGCAGCCGGGTCGGAGACGGGCGACGCAGGGGCCGGAACGAGCGACGCCGAGAGCGAACCCAAGGACGACGAGGCCGCCGGCATCGGCGACTTCGAGCCGGGCGACCTCGGCGACGACGGGGAGGACGCCACCGAAGCCGACGCGTCACCCGCAGCTGACGACGGCGGGATGTACGAGATGGGCGAGGCGGAGCGCGAGGAGATCGAGGACGAGTTCGGCACCGAGTTCGCAAGCGGGAACGACGTGGCCGACCCCGGCGAGGCCGGCATTGAGACGCCCGAACCCGAGGACGACGCCGAGCTCGCGGAGGAACCGAACGCCGACGAACCGGAGGCCGACGCCGAGGCGGACGAAGCCGACGCCGAGGCGGACGAAGCCGACGCCGAGGCGGACGAGGGCGGAGAGGAGGAGCCCGCCGAGGACGTCGACCTCGAATCGCACCTGCTCGAGGTCATGGCCGAACTCGACGACGGCGACGGGGCGGACCGCGCGGAACTGGTCGACCGCGTGTCCGGCGAGACCGGCGCGTCCGAGGATGCAGTCGAGGACGCCATCCAGGACGCGCTCATCGGCGGGCAGTGCTACGAGCCGGGCGACGACCGCCTGAAGGCGATCTGAGCGATGGCGAGCGTCGAGCCGGTACCGGACCGGCCGGCTGCCGTCGTCGACACCGGCGAGGAGCGCGTACTCGTCGTCGCCGACTTCCACGCCGGCATCGAGGCCGGACTCAGGGTCGAGAGCGGCGTCCACGTCGAAAGCCGGGGCGAAGCGCGGCGCGAGAGCGTCCTCGCGATGCTCGATTCGGCCGCTCCCGACCGGTTCGTCGTCCTCGGCGACTTCATGCACTCCATCGGTGGCCCCGGCGGCGCGGAGCGCGGCGAGATAGAGGTGCTGCTGGAGTCCATCGACGTGCCGACGACGGTCGTCAAGGGCAACCACGACGGCGACATCGAGTCGTGGGTCGACGCGACCGTCACCGACGGCACCGGCGTCAGGCTCGGCGACGTGGGGTTCGCACACGGCCACACCTGGCCCGACGTCGAGGTGCTCGCCGCCGACATCGTCTGTATCGGCCACGAACACCCCTGTGTGCGGCTCACCGACGAGGTCGGCGGGAGCCGTATCGAACGCGTCTGGCTCCGGGGGCCGCTCGCACGCGAGCCGTTCGCCGAGCGCGACCCGGACCTCGCGTGGACCGACGCCGAGCTCGTGGTGTTCCCGGCGTTCAACGACCTCTGCGGTGGCACGTGGGTGAACGTGAACGAGGACTTCCTCGCGCCGTTCCTCCCCGATGGACTGCCGAGCGCGCAGGCGTACCTGCTCGACGGCACCCGGCTCGGCGAGTACGGTCGCGTCTAGTCGTCGGCGTCCGGTTCGACGGTCGGCTCTCCGTCGTCGTCGCGGACGTCCGCCGGCTCGCCGTCGAGCGAGTCGAGTTCCTCCTCCAGCTCGGCGACGCGGTCGGCGAGCCGGCCGATCTCCTCCTGGAGCGTGTGCAGCTCGTCGTCGGCGGCGTCACCGGCCACGTCGGCGGCGTCGATCTCGCCCTCGACGAGGTCGGCGATGGTGAACTCGTCGCCGTCGGGGCCGGGGAACTCGGTCTCGTCGAGCTCGGCCTCCAGCTCGGCGGCATCGACGGGGTCGAACTCGGCGGCGAGCTCCTCGAACGTCTCGACGACGTCGTCGATCACGGGGTCGGGTGCTTCGTCCGCCGCCGTGACCGGGGAGACGAACACGTCGACGACCTGCGGGCGGTCGACCAGCGCCTCGACGATGCGACCGGGGGACTGGTCGGTGACGACCACCACGTCGACGATGTCCCGGCGGCCGTCGCCGGAGACCTGTCGACCGTCGATCTCGAAGGCGTTGGCGAGCTCCTGGGCGACGACGACCGCGCCGCCGCCGTGGTAGCTGTCGCGCGTCTCGACGCGGACGAAGTGACTGCCCGGCGCGACGGGCTGGTCGAGCAGGGCGTCGGTGGTCCCCTCGTCCGGCGGGTCGAGCTCGCCAGCGCCGCCACGGACGACGGGGTGCGGCCAGTCGTTGTCCGGTTCGGGGAGTGCCTCGCGTATCGGTTCGGTGACCGAGGTGCACCGTGCAGGTCCGCCGCCGGAAGACGCGCTCTCGCTGTCGTCCCAGGTCCCGCCCGGTGGCGGGGCCGCGACGGGCTGTGATCCGACCTCCTGACCGTCGGCGTCGCCGGGCGTCGAGAGCGCGCGCTCGACGGCCGCACGGATCCGCTCGAACGGCTCGTCGGAGGCGAACCGGCCGTCCACACGGAGCAGGTCGGTCTCGACGCCGACCGGGCGGAGCGACGGTGCGTTCGGGTTCGACGTGACCCGCAGGTGTGGCTGCCCGAGGAAGCCGTAGATGTGGTCGGGTTCGGAGAGCCAGACCATCAGCAGGGTGACGACCGTATCACCCGGCGGGACCGAGCCGGTGTAGACGAGCCGACCGTCCTCGAAGGCGGTCCAGCCCTGGCCGCCGTAGTCGGCGTGGACCGCGACGTGCTCCCGCTGGACGGGCTCTGGCAGTCGCTCTGTGAGACGGACCCCGACCGGGGCGTCCCGCGCAGACTCGAACGCGAACTTCACCGCCGGTAACGGGAGGGTTTCCAGGTCGAGGCCCTTCCTCACGACGACGCCGTCCGCCTCGACGTCGACTGTGTACCCCCCATACCACCTGTTGGGTACACGCATCCGGATGTATCACCGGAGTAGAGGGAGATAGTCGCTTTGTCAAAAATCCTGATTTTGTGGCTCGAAACGAACCGTCGAGCGACTTATTCCGTTCGCGCCGTTAGAACGGGCGATGACGCAGGGAGCGGCCGCGTTCACCGTCCTCGGGAGCGAGGTACGGTCGGCGCTGTCCGACAGGGGGTTCCAGACGCCGACGCGCACCCAGCGACGCGCACTGCCACCCATCGCGGCGGGCGAGCACACGCTGGTCGTCGCGCCGACCGGCACCGGCAAGACCGAGACGGCGATGCTCCCGGTGTTCGACGCGCTCGTCCAGCACGAGGACGAGGAGCGCGGCACCTACGGTTTCCGGGCGCTGTACATCACGCCGCTGCGGGCGCTCAACCGGGACATGCGCGAACGGCTGGACTGGTGGGGCGAGCAGCTCGGGCTCGACGTGGACGTGCGCCACGGGGACACGACTGACTACCAGCGCTCGAAGCAGGCGAACAACCCGCCGGACGTGCTGGTGACGACGCCGGAGACGGTGCAGGCGATGCTGACCGGCTCGAAGCTCCGGACCGGCCTCGAGTCGCTGCAGCACGTCGTCGTCGACGAGGTACACGAGCTGGCGGCCTCGAAACGTGGCGCGCAGTTGACGGTGGCGCTGGAGCGCCTGCGGGAGCTCGCAGGGCCGTTCCAGCGCGTCGGCCTCTCCGCGACGGTCGGCGACCCCGAGGAGGTCGGCGCGTTCCTCACCGGCGGCCGGGGCTGCGAGATACGACAGGTCGACGTCGGCAGCGACCTCGACGTGTCGGTCGTGGAGCCCACCGTCGAGGACGGCGACGAACGCCTCGCGAGCGAGCTCGTCACCGACGCGACGGTCGCCAGCCACGTCCGGACCATCCTCGACCTCGTCGAGTCCCACGAGTCGACCCTCATCTTCGTCAATACGCGACAGACGGCGGAGGCGCTGGGCTCGCGGTTCAAGGAGCTCGGTGCCGACATCGGCGTGCACCACGGCTCGCTCTCGAAGGAGGCCCGCATCGAGGTCGAGGACGCGTTCAAGGCCGGCGAGCTCGACGGCCTGCTCTGTACCTCCTCGATGGAGCTGGGCATCGACGTGGGCCGAATCGACCACGTCGTCCAGTACCAGAGCCCCCGCGAGGTCGCCCGCCTCCTCCAGCGCGTCGGCCGTGCGGGCCACCGCCGCGACGAGATCTCTTCGGGGACCGTCGTGACGACACGCGCCGACGACACGTTCGAGGCGCTGGCCATCGCCCGCCGGGCCAGAGACGGCGAGGTCGAGCGGGCGAACATCCACGAGGGTAGCCTCGACGTGGTGGCGAACCAGGTGCCGGGCATCGCGATGGACTTCGACGAGATATCCATCCCCGCCCTCCACGAGCTGTTCACCCGGGCGTACCCCTTCCGCGACCTCTCGGAGGCCGACCTCCGTGCGGTCGTCTCCGAGCTGAAGGGCAACCGCGTCGTCTGGTTCGACGAGGCCGCCGACACCGTCGAGACGACCGGCGGCACCTGGCAGTACGTCTACGCGAACCTCTCGATGATCCCCGACGAGGAGACGTACGACGTCGAGGACGTCGCCAGCGGCCAGCAGGTCGGCACACTCGACGAGCGGTTCGTCGTCAACTTCGCCACCGCGGGAGAGGTGTTCGTCCAGCGCGGCGAGATGTGGCGCATCGTCAACGTCGACGACGAGGAGTCCACGGTGAAGGTGTCGCCCGTCTCCGACCCCGCCGGCGAGGTGCCGTCGTGGGTCGGCCAGGAGATCCCGGTGCCGGAGGCGGTCGCCCGCGAGGTCGGCGCGATGCGGGACGTGGCGACGCCGCAGTTCGAGCGCGGCGCAACCCGGACCAGCGTCGCCCGCGAGTTCGCGAACCGCTACCCGGCCGACGAGGCGACGCTCGCGAGCGCGCTGGCGCAGGTCGAGGACCACGTCGAGGCCGAGGCCCCGACGCCGACCGGCGAGCGCATCGTCGTCGAGGGACGGGGCAACACGTTCGTCGTCAACGCCCCGTTCGGGCACAAGACGAACGCGACGCTCGGCCGGGTGCTCTCCTCGCTGCTCGGCCAACGCGCAGGCTCGACCGTCGGGCTCGACACCGACCCGTACCGCATCGAGCTGGAGGTGCCGTCGGGCGTCTCGCTCGGCGAGGTGCGCGAGCTACTGGAGACGACCGACCCGGACCACGTCGAGGCCATCGTCGAGCTCTCGCTGAAGCGCTCCGACGCGCTCAAGTTCCGGCTCTCGCAGGTGGCCGCGAAGTTCGGCGCGCTCAAGCGCTGGGAGGGCAGCGGCGTCTCCGGCGACAGACTGCTCGCCGCACTCTCGGACACCCCGATCTACGACGAGGCGGTCCGCGAGGTGTTCCACGAGGACCTCGCCGTCGAGAACGCCGCCGACGTGCTCCGGGCGATTCGCGACGGCGACTGCGAGGTGCTCGTCCACGGCGACCGCACCCCCATCGGCACCGACGGGCGCTCCGCCGGCAAGGAGCTGCTGTCGCCCGAGAACGCGGATGCGAGCGTCATCGAGACGGTGAAAGACCGCATCCGCAACGACCGCGTCATCCAGCTCTGCGTGCACTGCCAGGACTGGAAGCAGAAGACGAAGGTCCGGCGGGTGCGCGACCAGCCCGAGTGTCCCGAGTGTGGCTCGACGATGATCGCCGCGCTCAACCCGTGGGACGAGGAGACCGTCGCCGCGGTGCGTGCCACGGAGAAGGACGACGAACAGGAGTACAAGACCGAACGAGCGTACAAGGCGGCGAGCCTCGTCCAGAGCCACGGCAAGCAGGCGGTCATCGCCCTCGCGGCGCGTGGCGTCGGCCCGACGAACGCGGCCCGGGTCATCAACAAACTGCGCGAGGACGAACAGGCGTTCTACCGCGACCTCCTCGCCCAGGAGCGCGAGTACGCCCGGACGCAGAGCTTCTGGTAGCTGTCGTCACGAATAGTATGGTGTGACCCGGGCCGGAAGGGGGGAGTGTGGCCCGGGTCGTCCGCGGTGCTGTCAGAAGGCCGAATCGCAGCTCGGACAGTAGAACTCCGAGGATGGCCCCGCGAGGGGCGTCGACATCGTGTTCGTTGCACCACAGACAGGACAGTTGGGGGAGTAGTCCATACCGTCCTGTCGTCGGGCGAGGAGATATCCCCTCCCGCTAATCTGTAAGCAGTGCAATGGCGAGGCACTCTTACCAATTAGTACCCTGATAGGGACTCGCCCGGTCCCGAAACGCACAAAGCCGTCGCCCCCGGTGGTCGAAGCATGCGATTCGTGCCCGACGGTCGGCGGTACGCCGGCCTCCTGTTCGCCGCCGCCCCGGTCGCGACGGTGCTGGCGACGCCCATCGCCGGGCTGGCGTTCGTCCTCGCCGGCGCGGCGACGCTGCACTTCTTCCGCGACCCACCACGCTCGCCGCCGCCCTCGGGCGTCGTCTCACCTGCCGACGGGCGGGTCTCCGTCGTCCGCGAGGAGGACGACAGGCTCCGTGTCGGCGTGTTCATGAACGTCACCGACGTGCACGTCAACCGGGCTCCGGTCTCGGGGACCGTCCGCGAGGTCGAGCACGTCCCCGGCGCGCACCGCCCGGCGTTCTCGAAGGACTCGGACAGGAACGAGCGCGTTCACATCCGCATCGACGCGTCGGATCCGGCCGCGGGCGACCCGAGCCCGCTCGACGGCACCGAGGTCGAGCTCACCCAGATTGCCGGCGCGTTCGCCCGCCGCATCCATCCGTGGGTCGAGCCGGGCGCGAAGGTCGACCGCGGGGACCGCGTCGGCCACATCGCCTTCGGGAGCCGCGCCGACGTGCTGTTCCCACCCGCGGTCGACCGGTCGGACCTGCGCGTCTCGAAGGGCGACACCGTGCGTGCCGGCGAGTCGGTGCTGGCAGCAGTCGAGTCGGCGACCGACGAGACGGCCTGACCCGTCACTCCCGGCCCAGCCGCGCCTTCAGCCACCCGTAGGCCGTCGACGCGACGGCGAGCCAGCCGAGCATCACCACGACGGCGAGGCCGAGGCCGACCAGCCCGCTGGCGAGGACCACCCCGAACGACACCTCGTCAACAACCCCCACGTTCTGGACGACCAGGTCCGGAAGCTCGACGAAGATCGAGAGGAAGCTCCAGGTGCCGAGTGCGACCGCGACGACCCCCACGAGCAGGAACACCGCGAGTCCGAACAGCTCGGCGGCCCGGACCCGCTCTACGACGTCGAACACGTACCGAACACGTACGAGCAGCAACTAATCGGTTGCGTCGGGGGACGGAACTTTTAGGCCCGGCTGTCACGTCGGTCAGGACGTGAACTGGGACTCCGTTCGCGAGCGACTCCCGCTGGCCGGGGACGAGGGACGCGACGACGGCGGAGCGGGCGCCGGGTCGGGGGACGATCCGCACGCGACGGGCGGTGGCAGGCGTGTCACCCGTCGACGCGCGCTCACCGCGCTCGGGACGGTCGGCTTCGCCGGCGGCGCGAAGGCACTCGACAACGTGGTGGTCGGCTACGGCATCGTCGAGGGCACGCACCTCCTCGACCAGGACCTCACGACGGTGGTGGGAGAGCGGCTCCAGCCCCGCAGCACGTGGACGAGCGTTCGCGGCCACGAACTCGTGTTCGACGACGGTGTGGCCTTCCTCGAGGGCGACGGCGTCGACGAGACGCTCGACCTCGCGACCGCGACGCGAGGCGACGCACGGGCGCTCGACGAAGAACTCGGCCTCTCGTTGTTCGAACCGCTCGTCGCGGACCACGACGTCCTCGCGGCGATGGTCGACGAGAACGCCGCCGACGTCGACGGCGTGCGCTTCGAGTTCTCGACGTACGAGCCGTTCTTCGAGCGTATCCGCGAGGGCGACGCACGCCCCGGCGCGGTCGCACGACTGCGCGAGAATCGCTACACCGATGTCGACCCGGCGACGGTCGAGGCGTTCGCCGGCGCGGACCCCCGGGAACCGAAAGCCGTCGTCGACGGGCTCGTCGGCGCGTTCCGCGGCCACACGAGCTACGACATCCCGCGGTACGCCGCCGGCTCGGTCGAGGACAACGTGCTGCTCGGCAGCATCGACCTGCGCCAGCACTTCGAATCGCCGACGACCTTCGAGGCGCTGGAGGACGGACGCAACAGCGGGATGTTCTGCTACGAGTTCGTCTACCGCTCCATCGAGGCGCTGCATTCGGTGTCGCCGTACGCGCAAACGGTGCCTGTGTTCGCCGGAATTGTCATCGACACACGCCACAAGCACGCCTACACCGCCATCGGGAGCGTGCTCCGCGAGGACGACGAGCTCGTGATTCCGATGACGTTCGTCGACTACACGCACTCGACGCTGTACGACGACGTCATGCTCCGTGGCGTGTTGGGGACCGGACTGGAGGCGTACAACGACCGTCATCGCGCGACCGACATCTTCTGGAACACGCATGCGCTGCCGTAGAACGATACCACGCCGGGACTGCAACGACACGGAGCGGTGTCGATGTACGTAGGACACGGGCTGCTGGCGTTCGCGCTCGGTGGACTCCTCGGCTCGTACGTCGGCGCGACGAAACGGGAGTCACTGGTGCTGGCGGCCGTCGCCGGCGGCTTCGGCATGGTCCCGGACATCGACACGGTGTACACCCTCTACGTGGCGTTGAACGCGCGCCCGGAGAACCTGTTCCCCGTCACCGAGTCGCTCTGGGGGCACACCGATTCGTGGAAGATTCACCGGAAGCTCACGCACTCGCTCGTCGTCGGCGTCCTCGGCACCCTGTACGTCGGACTCCTCGGGTACGTCTCCGAAGCGACGTCGGAACCGAGCCGTCTTCTCGCCCTGTCGGTGCCGACGGTGGGCCTGTTCGCGGTCGGCTACCTGACACACGACCGTCTCGGACTCGGACTCCTCGTGCTGTATCTCGTCGGACTGACCGTCGTCGGCTCTCTCGCGTTCTCGCAGGGAGTTCCGCCCGTTCTGAACGGTGCTGCCGCCGCGATAGGACTGTTGACCCACCCCTTCGGGGATTTCTTCATGGGTATCCCGCCGACGCTGTTGTACCCGCTCACGGACGCCGGCCCGTCCTCGAAGCTGGCGGTCGCCGCCGACCCGACGGTGAACCTCGTCTCGCTGTTCCTCATCGAGGTTCTGCTCGCGTGGTTCGCGCTGTGGACCATCTGCCACGTCCACGACCGCCGGGTGGCGGAGTTCGTCTCGCCCCTGGCCGCTCTCGGCGTGCTGTTCGCCGCGACCGTTCCGTACATCGAGCCGCCGACGCTCCAGTACGCGTACCGCTTCGCAGGGGGTGTCATCCTCCTGGGGCTCGCCGTCGGACTCCTCCTGCGACAGCTGACGGTACGGTCGTCTCGCTGGGAGCAACGGATGACGGGTCTCTCGACCGCCCTCGCGACGGTGTCGGTCGCGTTGCTCGCCTGGCTAGGCGGGTACGTTCTGGTCTGAATCACAGCGAGATTGGCGGTCCCGTTGTCCAGAGCGAGGCAACGGTTCGATGGCAGCAACGAGCGGTTCGGACGTTCGAAACCAGCGTTCTGACGGAGTAGCCGGTTCATAACTTTCGCCGATGGCCGGACACCCTAGAGGGGCATGAGTTCTGTGACCAACCTGCATGCGATGTTCGAGGACATGGTGACCGCCAGGTACTACGAGGAGCGGTTACAGGAGGAGTACCTGGAGGGCAAACAGCCGGCGTTCGACATCTCCGCCGGCCCGATTCCGGGGGAGCTGCACCTCGCGGCCGGCCACGAGGCGGCGGGCATCGGTGTCTGTCACCACCTGCGCGACGACGACACGGTGACGGCGCCACACCGACCGCACCACATCGCCATCGCGAAGGGCGTGGATCTGAAGCGGATGACCGCCGAGATATTCGGCCGCGAGACCGGACTCGGGAAGGGCAAGGGCGGGCACATGCACCTGTTCGACCCTGACGTGAACTTCGCGTGCAGCGGCATCATCGCCCAGGGCTGTCCCCCGGCCGCGGGGGCGGCGCTCGCGGCGAAGAAGCGCAACACCGACGCGGTCGCGGTGGCCTTCCTCGGCGAGGGAGCCATCGACCAGGGGGGCTTCCTGGAGTCGCTCAACTTCGCGGGCGTCCACGACCTGCCGGTCGTCTTCGTCGTCGAGGACAACGACTGGGCCATCAGCATGCCGAAGGAGCGCGTCACCGACGTCGAGGACGGCTCGAAGCGCGCCGACGGCTTCGCGGTCCACGGCGAGCGCGTCGAGTACGACGACGTGGAGGCGGTCCACGAGGCAGCCGGGCGAGCCATCGGCCGGGCGCGGGACGGCAACGGGCCGACGCTGCTGGAGGTCCAGGTCCACCGGCGCATGGGCCACTTCATGGGCGACCCACAGACGTACCGGCCGGAGGCCGACCAGGAGGCCGCGACCGCGCGCGACTCCATCGAGCGCCTCGCGGACACCCTCCGTGCACACGGTGTCGGGGAGGACGAGCTGGCGGAGAGCCGGAAAGCCGCCGAGGAGCGCGTCGACGACGCCATCGCGTGGGCGAAGGAACAGCCCGAACCGGACCCGGCCGCCGCCCACGAGGACGTCTGGGTCAACCCGCCATCGGGCGTGACCGACGAGGAACCTGCCTTCGAGCTGGCAGGAGGTGACGACTGATGGCGACCGAAGGCGAGGAGCGCGAGAGCGAGGCGGGCACGGTCACGCGTGACCTGACGATGAGCCGGGCCATGGTCGAGGCCATCGCCCACGAGATGCGCGCGAACGACGAGGTGTTCTACATGGGCGAGGACGTCGCCGACTACGGCGGCATCTTCGACAGCACGCAGGGGCTGCTCGACGAGTTCGGCCACGACCGCATCATGGACGTGCCGATCAGCGAGACGGCCTACCTCGGCGCCGCGGTCGGCGCGGCCCAGGCCGGGATGCGGCCCATCGCGGAGCTGATGTTCGTCGACTTCTTCGGCGTCGCGATGGACCAGGTGTACAACCAGATGGCGAAGAACACGTACATGAGCGGCGGGAACGTCTCGGTCCCGATGGTGCTGACCGCGGCCGTCGGCGGCACCTACAACGACGCGGCCCAGCACTCCCAGACGCTGTACGGCACCTTCGCCCATCTCCCGGGGATGAAAGTGGTCGTCCCATCCACGGCCTACGACGCGAAGGGGCTGATGCACAACGCCATCCGCGACGACGACCCGGTCGTCTACATGTTCCACAAGCGCCTGATGGGCATCGGCTGGATGCCCGCGCCCGACGGCCCGAAGACGCCCGTCCCGGAGGAGGACTACACCATCCCGTTCGGGAAGGCCGACGTGAAACGGGAGGGCAGCGACGTGACGGTCGTCACGCTCGGGCTGCACGTCCACCGCGCGCTTGAGGCGGCCGGGTCGCTCGCCGACGATGGCGTCGACGCCGAGGTCGTCGACCTGCGCACGCTCGTCCCGCTCGACACCGAGACGGTCGTCGAATCGGTGAGAAAGACCGGCCGCCTCGTCGTCGTCGACGAGGACTACCGCTCGTTCGGCGTCACCGGCGAGGTCGTCGCCCGCGTCGCCGACGAGGCACTGGACTCCCTCGATGCGGTCGAGCGCGTCGCGGCGGCTGACGTCCCAATCCCCTACTCGCGACCGCTGGAGGACGAGGTGCTGCCCGGGACGGCAGACATCGAGGCCGCCGTGCGAGACGTGGCGGAACGATGACCGGAGACGGGCCGACGCGGCGCGGACCGACCAGTCCCGACGGCGGCGACCGCGTCGCCGTCACGCTCGAATCGGTCTGGCCGGACGACGCCGAGCCGGAGGACGAGGGCGTCGTCGTGAACTGGTTCGCCCGCGAGGGCGCGACCGTCGATGCGGGCGAGAGCCTCTGCGAGTGCCAGATAGAGAAGGTCAGCTTCGACGTGCCCGCACCGGTCGCCGGCGAGCTCGCAGCGATCGTCAGAAGGGAGGACGACACCGTCACACGGAGCGACACCGTGGCGTGGATTCAGCCCACGTAGTCGCTCTACGTCTCCCGCCGCTGCGCCAGCGCCGCCTCGAAGTCGTCCATCTCGACCACGAGGTCCGCCGTGCGCTCGTTTGCCTCCTCCGGCGGGACGCCCTCGGCCAGCTCCCGGATCGCACGCATCGAGGCGGTCCGCACGAGTCCGTCGATGTCCGCGCCGGTCATCCCCTCCGTCCGGGCCGCGAGTTCGTCGAGGTCCACGTCGTCCCCGAGCGGCCGGCCCGCGACGACGACCTCGAAGATCTTCCGGCGACCAGCCTCGTCCGGCTCGGGGACCAGGATGTGGGTATCGAGCCGACCGGGGCGGAGCAGCGCGTCGTCGACGTGGTGCTTGCGGTTCGTCGCCGCCAGCACGACGAGGTTCGGGTTCTCGGCGAGCCCGTCGAGTTCGGTCAGCAGCTGCGAGACGACGCGTTCGGTCACCTCGTTCGTGTCCCCGCCGCGCTGGCCCGCGACGGCGTCGATCTCGTCGAGGAAGACGATGCTCGGGGCGGACTGGCGGGCTCGCTCGAACACCTTCCGGACCGCCTTCTCGGACTCGCCGACGTAGCGGTCGAGCAGCTCGGGACCGTCGACCCGGATGAAGTTGACGCCCGATTCGCCGGCGAGCGCCCGGGCGAGCAGGGTCTTCCCGGTCCCGGGCGGGCCGTGCAGGAGGACCCCGGACGGGGGCGTCGTGTTCGCGGCCTCGAACAGCGGCCCGTACGCCAGCGGCCACTCCACGGCCTCGCGCAGGGTCTCCTTCGCATCGTCCAGCCCACCGACGTCGGAGAAGTCGACGTTGGGCTTCTCCGCGATGTACTCACGCATCGCGGAGGGTTCGACGGAGGCGAGTGCGGACTCGAAGTCCGCCCGGCCGACCGTCGGGTTGCGGTTCCACTCGCTCCGTGCCTGGTCCTCGGTGGGCCTGTTCCGGATGGCGATCATCGCCGCCTCGCTGGCGACGCTGTCTAAGTCCGCGCCGACGAAGCCGTGTGTCCGGCGCGCGATGCGGTCGAGGTCGACGTCCTCGGCCAGCGGCATCCCCCGGGTGTGGACGTCGAGGATCTCCCGTCGGCCGTTCTCGTCGGGCACGCCGATCTCGATCTCGCGGTCGAACCGGCCGCCGCGGCGGAGCGCGGGGTCGATGCTGTCCACCCGGTTCGTCGCGCCGATGACGACCACGTCGCCTCGTGACTCCAGCCCGTCCATCAGGCTGAGCAGCTGGGCGACGACGCGGTTCTCCACGTCGCTGTCGTCGTCGCGCTTGCCCGCGATGGAGTCGATCTCGTCGAAGAAGACGATTGCCGGCGAGTCCCCGCGTGCGGCCTGGAACGTCTCGCGTATCTTCTCCTCCGACTCGCCCTTGTACTTCGACATCACCTCGGGGCCGGAGACGTGGTGGAACGAGGCGTCGACCTCGTTCGCGACGGCCTTCGCGATGAGCGTCTTCCCGGTGCCGGGCGGCCCGTACAGCAGGACCCCCCGCGGCGGGTCGATAGAGAGTTTCCGGAACAGGTCCGGCTCCGACAGCGGGAGTTCGACCATCTCGCGGACGAGTTCGAGCTCGTCGTCCAGCCCGCCGATGTCCTCGTAAGTGACGCCCGACGGGGGTTTCGACGGCGACGAGCCGGACTTCGGTTTCCCGTCGGTCCCCGGCGGCTGGTCAGCGGTACCCCCGGTTCCGCCGGTTCTCGACGTCGCTGGCTCCTCCGAGGTCTCGACCACGATGCGCGTCCCTGCGGTGATGCGGACCGGCGACTCGGGCGTCGTCTCGGCGATGCGGAACGGCTCCGCCGCGATGCGCTCCAGCCGGATGCGCTCGCCGACGCTCACCGGGTGGCCCTCCAGGTCGCGGGTGATAGCTCGCTCGACGATGCCGTCGGGCACGTCGCGCAACGACTCCGGCGGCGCGAGCCGGATGGTCGTCGCGTCCTCGACCTCCTCGGCGTACACCCGCACCTGGTCGCCGACGTTCGCGCCGGCGTTCGCCCGCGCGTCGGCGTCGATCTGGATGACCCCGTCGGGGACGTCGCCGTCGGCCGGCCACACCTTCAGGACGGTGCGACGTGACCCCTCGACGAGGACGGTGTCGCCGCTCAGCACCCCCAGCGCGCGCCGCGCCGACTCGGGGACGCGCGCGACCCCGCGCCCGGCGTCGCGCTTCTCGGCGGCTCGCACCGTCAACAGCACCTCCTTCCCTCCCTCGGGACTCATGTCGATTGCTTTCGGTCGGACGCTCTTGAGAATTGTCCCTCTCGGGTGTGTCGGATGCCGTCCGTCGTGCCGGAGGCCGGTTGCAGGACCCCTCGGGACGACGGACCGACGGGCGGGAAAACACGGAAGAATCTCGCCGTCGTTGTCTCGACCATGGTCGCCACGACACAGCGAGACGGCGAGACCTGGTACGAGTGCGAGGACTGCGGCCTGCTGTTCGACGACCGGGACGACGCCAGGATGCACGAGGCGGACTGTGACGGGGAGGACCCGTCGTACATCCAGTAGCCCGGCTCAGAGCTTCGACTCGTGCTCGGCCGCGAGGTCGGCGGCCTGCTCGCGCGTCTGGACGGTCGTCCAGCGCACCTTCGCGGCGTCGCGGTACGCCAGCGCGTCCTTGAGCTCGTCGCGGAGGACGCCGTGGCCCACCTCGACGACGGTTCCGTCCGGGTCTCCGAGTTCGTACACGCCGAGGCGGTCCGGGGCGGAGCCCACCGTCTTTCGCTCGAACGGCTCCCAGCGACGCTGGAGCGGCATCAGACGACCTCGTAGGAGTGCTCGCTCATCTCGTCCTCGGCGAAGACGAAGACCCGGCCGCGAGCCTGCTCGGGGTCGGCCTCGACGACGACCGCGTAGCCGTCGGCGCGGGCGGTGACGCCCGGGAACACCTCCTCCGCCTCGCCGGGGTCGAGGATGACACGGCCGACGCCCGTCGACTCGAGGATGTCGTCGTGGGTCTTGCGGTCGTTGACGTACAGCATGACGCCCTCCGTCTCGGTCGGGTCGGTGACGAGGATCTGGACGTGCTTGCCCGGCGGGCAGCGAACCGACTCCTCCTTCCTCTGGGGGACGCCGTTGTAGAACGTCTCCCGGCCGTCGGTGTACTCGACGACGACGCCGCCCTCCTGCAGTTCGACGCCGAGCGTGCTCGGCGCGATGTCGCTCCGGTTGCTCATGATGGCGAGTAGTTCGGCGGCGGGCAAAAGCGACGCGATGACGGGACGGCGGTATCGACGGGGGGTAGCTCGGCACGAACTACCATCGGTCCGGCAGGTTTGGGGAGCACCACAACCGCCAAGTTCCCCCTCGTCATCCGGTCGACCATGGACGGCCAGGGCCGCGCCGTCGCCCCCGCCGCGGGGACGGTACTCAACGCGCTCGCGACCGGACGAGGCTCCGCCTTCGCCATCGACCTCGAGACGACCGCGACGGTCGACCTCGACGCGACCGGCGAGTTCTGGGGAGAGATTGCGGACGCACCCGACGCCGACACCGACCTCGTCGAACGCTGCGCCGAACTCGCGGTCGCGGAGTGGGGCGGGAGCGGCGACGAGCGGGACGACGGTGACGGTGCCGTCGGCGCGACGGTCCGCACGGAGAGCGAGGTGCCGATGGCCGCCGGCCTCAAGAGCTCGAGCGCGGCGGCGAACGCGACCGTCGTGGCGACCGCCGACGCACTCGGCGTCGAGCCCGACCCGCTCGAGGCCTGCCGCATCGGCGTCCGAGCCGCACGCGACGCCGGCGTCACCGTGACGGGCGCGTTCGACGACGCCAGCGCGAGCATGCTCGGCGGCGTCACCGTCACCGACAACGAGCGCGACGAGCTCCTCAGCCACGAGGTCGTCGACTGGGACGTGCTCGTCTGGTGGCCCGACGCGCAGGCGTTCAGCGCCGACGCCGACGTCGAGCGCTGCAGACGGGTCGCCCCGCTCGCGGACCTCGTCGCCGACCTCGCCCTCGACGGCCGCTACGGCGAGGCGATGACGGTGAACGGCTTCGCCTTCTGTGGCGCGCTGGGCTTCCCGACGGAGCCGCTGCTGGAGGGGATGCCGGCCGTCGACGGCGTCTCGCTGTCGGGAACCGGCCCCAGCTACGTCGCCGTCGGGAGCCCCGACGCGCTCGAATCGCTCGCAGGACACTGGAACGAGAGAGACGGAACCACATGGCACACGACGACACGACAGACCGGCTGCCGGACGACATGACCCTCGACGAACTCCGCGGAGAGATCGAGGAGATAGACCGCGACCTCGTCGAACTCATCGCGAGACGGACGTACGTCGCAGACACCATCGCGCAGGTCAAAGCCGATGAGGGCCTGCCGACCACCGACGAACAGCAGGAGCAGGCGGTGATGGACCGCGCGGGGGAGAACGCCGAACGCTTCGAGGTCGACGCCAACCTCGTCAAGGCCATCTTCCGGCTGCTCATCGAACTGAACAAGGTCGAACAGCGTAACAATAGGTAGCATGTCTCACACCTTCGGAATGTATTTAGATGATACCCACCTCCGAACAGTCGTGAGGTGATGCGTATTAACGACAACGACAATCGACATCCTGATTCAGGGCATCGTTCTGGGATTCTCGATTGCGGCCCCGGTCGGCCCGATCGGAGTCCTGTGCATCCAGCGAACGCTTTCTAAAGGCCGCCTCTCGGGGTTCGTTAGTGGACTCGGGGCCGCTTCCGCGGACGCCGTGTACGGGTCGATTGCAGGGTTTGGAATCACGGTGCTTTCGGCGCTCCTGCTTGATCACCGGACAGGTATTCGAATCGGAGGCGGACTCCTTCTGTTGTATCTCGGCATACGGTCTCTCCGTGCCGAGCCAGCAGAGACAGTAGTGTCCACCTCGGACGTGCAGGGGCTCGCTAGAGACTACGGTTCGACGTTCCTGCTGACGATAACTAATCCAGTGACCATCATCGCTTTCGTCGGGATCTTCACCGGATTAGGGGTCGGTGTGTCAGGGGACTATTCCGAGGCAGCCGTATTGGTCGGTGGTGTCTTCCTTGGCTCGGCGCTCTGGTGGCTCGCCTTGAGTGGCGGTGTGAGCCTCTTCCGTTCGCGGTTCACACGTTCAGTCATGCGTCGAGTGAACCAACTGGCGGGTGCAGTCATCGTTGGGTTCGGGTTACTCGCTATCTGGGGCGCTCTCTAACCCCACTCAAGCTCCAGATACTTGGTACAGCGGCAAAATACGCAAAATCCGTAACGTCAGTCTGCGACCTGAACAAGGTGGAGCAGCGGGAGCACCGGTGAGGACCGGGGGAGTCGTCTCAGACACGTGTCCGTCTACGTGGGGACCGACACCGCGTCTTCGTCGACGACGACCGTGCCGGCGAGGATGTCGAAGAGTCGCTGGTTGTCGTCCGTGACGGCCATGACCACCAGACCGACCGCGAGCTGGGCCGCGAAGATGAACGCACCGATGCTCCCGAGGACCGCGACGAAGATCGGGATCGCTCGGATGCCCGCCTTGAGCGGGGTCACCGGTCGGCCGTCGTCCTGCACCACCTTCAGACCGAGTGCCTTCTTCCCGAGGGTCTGGCCGTCCCACCACCCCTCCAGGCCGAAGTTGTAGAGGAACAGCGACAGCGGTGCCAGGAGGAAGGTGGCGATGATGCCACCACTCCCGAGCACCTCCGACGCGCCACTGGCGACGAGACTGAGCCCGCCGAACACGATGGTGACGCCCACGTAGAGCACGAACAGGATCGTGTTGTCGATGAGCTCCGCAGCGATCCGCTCGCCGAGGACGTCGGTGCCGTCAGACCCCGTGGAACCGGTCGGTTGGTGTGCTGTCCGCCGTTCTCGACCCTCCGTGGCCGCTCGTCCTGCAGGGTCGCCGGTCCGGTCCTCCGCGCGGTTCCGCTGGTCGGTGCGCGCTCCCGGTGCAACGTCCCGTTCCTGCCCTGATGGCTTCCGTTCGTCCGTCCGTCGGGAACGCTCCGTTCCGGTGGGTGTGTCCCGTCCGTCGCTCTGTTTATCAGTCAAGGTAATACTCACTAATCGTTGTGCTAAATATAATCACCGGTACAGGATGAACGGGCTTCGGAGCGGCGGTACAGCGCACCGCTGCTCACGGGAGCACGACGTCGAGACCCGGGTGGACAGCCCGCCGCAGACGGTCCGCCGGTGCACCGGCGTCCCCTCGCTGCTGTGTCCCCGTCGCCACAGTGGCGTGGCAAGCTGGTGGACCACTCAGCGACTCGTCTCCGAGCCGGCCCGGTCGGATTCCGGGGTGGTCTCGCCGCCCTCCCCGTACGAGTCGAAGCCGAGGAGCCGGTTCAGCACGCACTGCTGGGTCACCCCGGTCACGAGGAGCACCGCCCCGACGACGAACAGCGCCCCGGCGACGAGGAGTCCGGGCGTCCCGGACGCGATGGGCAGGACGCCGGCCAGTCCGGCGGCACCGACGACGAGCAGTGCCGGTCCGAACACGAGTCTGGCGAGGCGGTCGTAACCGCCGACGTTCTTCTCCATGTGTCTGTCACCAGCGTAGAACTACGACGGGCACGGGGTTAAGCGATGTTACAGGATACTCGTCAGCTTCCGAGCCGCTCGCGTGCGGGTCAGTACGACCAGCGCCGCCGGATCCGATCCGCGACCTCGGGGTGCGCCGCACGCAGGGCCGCCACGTCGCGCTCGCCGTCGACGTTGACCACGTGGACCTCGCCGCGACGGTCGGTGTACACGTCCTGGAAGTCGTAGACGACGCCGACGGCCGTCACGTCGTCGGGCACGTCCTCGCTCCCGAGCAGGAACTCGACCTGCCGGTCGACGTTGTACTCGACGAGATGGTTGACCGCGTCGACGCGGCCGAGGTCGTCGGGGAGGGACTCGACACCGGACTCGAGCTCGGCCGCGAGCAGGGAGACGCAGGCCTCGATCCCCGACGGTTCGTCGATGCCCTCGGTCAGCGCGTCGTACGTCGCTGTCACCGCGCCACAGCCGGTGTGGCCGACGACGACCGCCACCTCGGTGCCCGTGTGTACGAGCGGGTAGAGCACGTCGCCCGACACGACCGGCCCCGCGTCGCCCTCCTGAACCACGCGGTTCCCGATGTTCCCGCAGGTGAAGAGCCGTCCGGGCTGGTCGTTGCACCAGACGTGGTCCTGAAGGACGCGAGAATCCGAACAGCAGACCGTCACCGCGTCCGGATGCTGTGCGTCCTGCACGTCGTCGAACCGGTCCCCGAACGCACCTGCGTGCTCGGCGTTCCCGGCCAGGAGGTCGACGAGTGTCTCTCGCATTGTGCTTACTGCGTCGGGCAGCGAGTAGAATCGTTCGGTCCCCGGCAGATCTCCACTCCCCCCGTCGGGGCCTCAGAAGTCGGCCCGCTCCAGCCAGTCGACCGCCGTCAGCACGAACCAGCCCATCCAGACCACGAACGCGGCGAGTGCGGCACCGTACAGCGCGACCCGCGAACCGGCGACGAGCGCGAGTCCGAACGGGACCGCGACGAGGACGAGAGCGACGGCGTTCCGCCGCCAGTTCGCCAGCGCCCCGCGCAACGCGACCAGTCCCGGTTTGTTCGACACGTCGCGTCGTTGGGCGACCGCCATCAAATAGCTGTGTGCTCACCCGGACGACGACCGTCGGTGAGGAACGACCGCCGGCTCCACGTACCGGATGAGCGACGCTCAGCGACGGTGACGGCGAACCGCGAGCACGGCGAGCAGCGTCCCGATCAGCGTGGCGACCACGCCGAAACCGGGGGTCGATCCGGTCGACGCTTCCGTCTCGGTCGCTGTGACCGCCGTCTCGCTCGGGGCCGACGTGGCGGCGGGGGTCTGCTGCTGGGTGCCGTCGGGCGTGTTGATGAGGGGCTGTGTGGTCGCCGACGCGTTCGCCACCTTCGAGAAGCTGAAGAACGTCCTGACGGGCTGGCCGTCGGGAGCGACGACCGCGTCGCTGCCGGTCTCGAAGGAGCCGTCGCCGTCGGACGTGTGCAGCGTCGCCGCGATGCTCTGGGTGCCGTCGACGTCCGTCGATTCGAACAGCGAGTCGTCGATGTCGATGGACAGGTCGTCGTAGGTTCCCGGTTCGAGTGCGCGGGTGCCGATCACGTCGGCCGGCGCACCGCTCTCGACCCGCTGGAGCACCACGTAGCCGGGCTGGTTCAACTGGACGCGCGAGAGCGTCACCGACGGCGAGTCGATGCGCTGGCCGTTGTACTCGGCGGCCAGGACGCGGGCCGGGCCGTCGGTGCTCTTCTCGACGGGGATGCGGGCGGCGACGAAGCTCCCGTGGAGTCCCGTGACGGCGCTGTCGACCATCGGGTCGAACCCGCCGTCGTCGGGGTTCTGGTCGCGGTGCAGGACGAGCCAGTACGTCCGGTTCCCCTCGTGTTCGTCCCAGTACTGCTGGTCGATCTGTATCCCGTAGTTCGAGTGGGCACCGCTCTCGATGTCGGCGACCCCGACCGGTCGGCCGGGCTGGTCGCCCTGGTCCTGGTGGACGACGAGGTAGCCACCGTTCACCGAGAACATCGATTCCACCACGATGGTCCCGTCGTCGGAGACCTGCGGGTCCGCTCTGACGTGGCTCCCGTGAGCCGCGACGGGCGTCGCAACCAGCGACGCGACCATCGCGAACGCGAGCAGGAGGGCGAGTGCTCTGCGCATGTGTTTGCGTGGGGAAGCCGCCGGGAAAGAACTGTCGCTACACCGTGAAGCTCGCGCCGCCCATCTGCAGGAAGGCAGTCTCGTAGCCCTCGTGCCGGCCGACCTGTGGCGGCGTGACGACCTCGACCTCGACCTCGTCGCCGGGCTCGATGCCGTCGACCCGCGTGCCGTAGTGGTACTGGAGTTCGGGGTGGATGGCACGGGTCAGCTGGTCGTCGTAGACGCTGTCGCCGTCGCGCGTGACCGTCGCATCCAGCGACATCATCGGGAGGACGAGGTCGTTGTACGGCGTCCGCGCGGAGACGTAGAGGTACGCGCCGGCGTCGCCGGCGAGCTCGTTCTCGGCGTACTTCAGCAGGAGGTCGGCGTCGTCGACGCGCTGGGTGCCGACGGTCTCGCCGGGGAGCTCCTCGGCCGGAGCGGCGATACCCGTGGGCATCATCTCCATCTCCATCGGACGGATGGCCCCGGCGTCGCCCGCCTGGTCGAGCTCCTCGACCGTCATCTGGTCGCGGAGCGCCTGGTTGTACTCGAACGGCAGGTCCACGGAGGCCTCGGCGTCGAACCGGCCGGCGAACGAGCCCATGGGTTCGGCGTTCAGCGGGCTGGCGGAGACGCGGGCGGTGTAGCTGCCGTCGCCGTCGAGCGTGAAGTTCCCCCCGTAGTGAAAGCCCATGCGCTGGGAGAGCATCGGGTAGATGACCTCCTCGCTGACGGTCTCGCCGTCCTGCAGGATCTCGACGCTGATGCCGGACTCGGGCAGGACCACGCCGGTCTCCTCGTCCCAGACCTGCACCATCAGGTGGACCGACTGGCTCTCCTCGCGCCGGTGTGCGGAGAGTTCCGAGCCGGTGACCGTCCAGAAGTTGTGGGGGACCACGAGCATCAGCGCGAAGGAGTAGTCGCCGGCCATCGCCATGCCCGAGTCGGGCATCGCCATCCCTTCGAGGAAGGACTGGACGTAGACGCCGTCGGGGCCGTCCGTCACCGGCGTTTCGGTCTCGGTCGGGGTCGCGGTGGCCGTCGGCGTCTCGGTACCGTCGCCCTCGCTACCACCGTCACCGAGGCATCCCGCCGCACCGGCGAGGGCGAGGCCGGGCAGCGTTCGGAGGAGTTGGCGGCGTTGCATGCAATCCCCTAGCGAGAACCTGTAAAAAACCGTTCTGGTTCGTCCGTCGAATCACCCGCCGACGGGTCTGGAGCGGACCCACGGCGAGGGGACGGTGTAGCCGACCATGAGGACCACCAGCGGTGCGTGCCCGTGGGCCGCGTCGGCCCCGAACAGCGCCAGTGACACCAGATGGGCCGCCACGACGGCGACGGCGTCGAGGGGATATACGTCATGTACGCCGACGGGCGGGTCCAGCGGCTCTCGTACGGGAGCTGAGAATCGGCGGTGTGGTCAGTCGTCGAGGTACGTATCGCGCATCGTCCGCGCGAGCAGCCCCTCGCGGTCGAACGCCACCGCGACCGCGACGAACGGGTCGCCGACGGGGTCGAGCACGAACACCGACCGCGGCGTCCCGTCGTCGTCCCGCGTCCGGTTCACCCGCAGCACCAGCGGCTCGATGGGTCGGGTCCCGCGCTCGAACTCCGCGAAGAGCTCGCCGCCGCGGTCGCCGAACACGTAGCAGACCCCTGTCTCCTCGCCGTCGGTGTTCCGGAGCACCGTCGAGTTCATCCCGGAGCCGCCCGTCACGGCCTCCGCCCAGGCATCCTGTGCCGCCTCGAACAGGTTCGTCGTCTCCGGGACGAACCGGTACCGGGTCTCGCGCTCGACCTCGAGCTCCGATACGG
The DNA here is from genome assembly GCF_024464185.1 of Haloarchaeobius salinus. NCBI lineage: Archaea > Methanobacteriati > Methanobacteriota > Halobacteria > Halobacteriales > Halorubellaceae > Haloarchaeobius > Haloarchaeobius salinus. The sequence goes on along the minus strand of NZ_JANHAU010000006.1, from coordinate 43,443 downwards.
TCGGCGGCGACGCCTCCCAGTCCAGCGTCGCCGACACCATCGCACCCGGCTCCACGTCCCCCAGTGCGTCCGAGTCGGCGACGAACGTCGGCTCGTACTCGTGTGCGTCCGGGTCCTCGCCGGGCGCCGGGAGCGAGACGAACACCCACTCCTCGTCGCTCCGGGGACTCGCAAGCGCGCGGAACCGCCCGCTCGTGGTTCGCATGGTCGCCCCGAGGTGCCGACGGCAGTTAACGGACCCGGAACGGGAATCCGTAGATTCAAACCCGTCCCAGAACCTTGTACCCACGATGACAATCCCGACGTTCGTAATCGGCATCGCGGGCGGGACGGGGGCGGGGAAGACGACCGTCGCCCGCGAGGTCGCGGACACGGTGGGCGAGGCCGTGACGCGCATCCCCCTCGACAACTACTACGAGGACCTCTCGCACATGCCACTGGAGGAGCGCGAACAGGTCAACTACGACCACCCGGACGCGTTCGAGTGGGGGCTGCTCGTCGACCAGCTCGACTCGCTGCTGATGGGCCAGCCCATCGAGATGCCCCAGTACGACTTCGAGATCCACAACCGGACCGACGAGACCGTCACCGTCTCCCCCTCCGACGTTATCGTCGTCGAAGGTATCTTCGCGCTCTACGACGACGACATCCTCGATATGTGCGACCTCCGTGTGTACGTCGAGACCGACGCCGACGTGCGCATCCTCCGGCGCATCCGCCGCGACGTGCTCGAACGCGGGCGCGAACTCTCCGGCGTCATCGACCAGTACCTCTCCACCGTCAAGCCGATGCACGAACAGTTCGTCGACCCCACGAAGAAGAACGCCGACGTCATCATCCCCGAAGGTGCCAACCGGATGGCCGTCGACCTCCTCGCCGAGAAGGTCGAAGCCGAGACCGAGGGCGGGCCGGACGAGGAGACCACTCGCGCGTGGGAAGCCGTCGAGGAGTCCGACCGGACCACGGTCGAGCCCTCCGACCCCGAAACGGACTCCCCATCCCCGAACTGACCAGAACATCAGGCAATTTTTATCCCTCTCCGTTCGAGATGCGTTCACATGAGCGCCAACAACACCGACACCGACGGCGAGCTCCGACGCCCGGAACGCGTCGAGGGCGGTTTCCTCCAGCAGAACGCCTGGCTCAAGCCCTTCGCACTCATCCAGGCCTTCCTGCTCGCCTCGATCGTCGTTCTCGACATCGCGAACGACGTCATCGGGCAGATCCAGGGCCGCTTCAGCAACGTCCTCTTCGGTATCATCCTCGCCATCATCGTGCTGAGCATCCTCACCGCCGCCATCGTCCTGGTCGTGAACGGGTTCCGGCACCTCACGAACACGTAACGCCCGTTCTGACTGGCTGTTTCGGGGAGTCACCGTCCGGAGCACGGGCCGATGTCACACGAGACCGACGGGACGGTTCTGGGATTCGAAGACGGTGAGATCACGTTTCACGAGGACATCCGAGAGGCGGTCCTCACCGACGACGCCATCGTCGTCTGCCTGGCGGTCACAGCCGGTACTTGAAGACAAGTCGCACAGCGTAAGCAAGAAGACTCTCTACAACTACAACACGACGCTCACCCAATTCTGCGAATGGCTAGACGAGAAAGGAATCGAAGACCTCCGCGACCTGGATTTTGACCACCTCCAGAAATTCCGCGAGAAGCGCTTGGCGGAGGTCGCCACTATAACTGCCAGGAACGATATGGTGACGATCAGGGGCTTCATCGAGTTCTGTGAGACGATTCAGGCAGTGCCGAAGGGACTCTCGGAGTTGGTCCGTATCCCTACGACAGACGAACAAGACGAGATCTGCGACGACGTGCTGACCCGCGAGAAAGCGACGGCGATCCTGGAACACCTCGGGAAGTTCGAGTACGGGAGCGACCGGCACGTTATCTTCCTCATCCTCTGGAAGACCGGTATGCGACTAAGCGAACTCCGTGCATTGGTCGTGGGCGACTTTGACGACAGTCGTCCAGCATTAGAGATTCGCCATCGTCCCGAAACTGGAACCCCCCCAAAGAAGAAGCAGAGGGGCGAGCGTGACGTACTAATCGAGAAGGATGACGGAAACGCAATCTTGGGCTACCTCAAGAACACCCGCCCCGACGCGACCGACGACTATGGACGTAGACCACTGATTGCAACCAGCCACGGCCGACGAGCGCGGGCCATTATTCAGCGGATGATCTACACGGCCACTCATCCGCGCCACTACGAGAACGCCTGCCCTTTCGACGAGGATCCCGAGACGTGCGAAGCCGCGACGTGGAACGGCGCTTCAAAATGTCCGGGGTCCGTAAGTCCACACGCGCTCCGCCGGGGCTACGTTACCGCCGCTCGAAATGCAGGCCAACCCAAGGACATGACCAGTTAACGCGTCAACATGACCGGGCGTGTCCTCGACAAGCACTACGACAAGTGGACCCACGACGAGAAGGCAGAACGGCGGAGAAATCACCTAAGAGATATTTGAGAGGGCCTCGCCAACTTGTGTATGTTCACTCGTCTGAAGAAGGTGATAATTGCAATCCTATTCACAGCAGTTGTCTTCCTCTTGCTATTCCCATTGTTGGTTCTCATTTCAGTGCTTCTATGGGTATTAGACCTCCCCCGTAGGCTCGGTGAGGCAGTAAATATTGAGGAGATAATCCGCAGAATCATATTCCATATCGGCGATCCGGACGAAATGAGACGATTCCGAGACGATGTTCTACATATAGTGGAAAGCGAAAACAAGGATTCCGGCGCTGACAGATGGAGTCTCCTTCGAGAAATGGACCAAGCAAAGGTCAAGATAGAAAAAACACTACAAAACGGAGAGTTTGCGTTCACCTTCATTGGAGGTGTATCTGCTCTCTTGGTTGGGAACGTGTTCGGCGTTGCGTTTGGAGGTATAGTAATCAGTCTCGTAGCGCTGATTTTCTCTATTCTCGTGACAGCGAGAACAATCGTTACAGAGGTCCTCTGTTACGATAGTATCGAGCACCGAAACGACCCTATGGAGAAATTAGAAGTCCTCCATGCATGGAACACAAGAGCCGCGCTAAAGAAGGGAGCAGTAGGAATTGCAATCCTAACTGCGTTCGCTTCACGGAGTAAGTATGGATACCAGACAGGGATTCAGATTCTGGATTTCGTCGCAAACGCACTCTATTCGAACGACGATAAATGGCAGGCAGAATAATTACTCTCAACAGCAAGAAGGCCCAGCAACGGTGCGGTCGGAGCAATCAATTTCCGTCGCGTAAACCTGCAAGAGGGGCTGATTTACGGGTTCAAATTTAGCCTCACGTTGAGGGAAAATCTAAGTAGGCGGGCTACTATCTGTTCCTTACTTCAGCCTTGCCGAAGGCAAGCCGGTGGGGGGATTTGAACCCTCGACCTATTCCTTACGAAGGAATCGCTCTAGCCAGTCTGAGCTACACCGGCGCTGACGCGCATTCTCTCGTTGTCCGATGAGTACAATAAGGGTTGCGAATCGCCCCGGCCGTCACCCTTTCGTCAGGCGAACGTCGAGGCAGACGTTGTACTCGTGGGGAGCGTACGAGCGGACGGTGTGGCGCTCCTCGACGGCCACCTGGTACTCCGGTTCCGCGGCCGCCCGGATCGCGCGCTCGCCCGGCCCGAACCGGTCGTCCTCGTGCTGGATGTCGTAGAAGTGCAGGACGCAGTCGTCGCCAGCGATGGCGACGGCGATGTCGAGGAACTCGTCGGCGCTGTGGGGGAGGTTCATCACGATGCGGTCGGCCCAGTCGTGGTAGTCGTCGGCCGCGTCCCGGACGTCGCCGTGGATGGCCGTCAGTCGGTCCGTCACGTCATTCCGGCGGGCGTTCTCGCGGAGGTACTCGACCGCCGTCTCGTTCAGGTCCACCGCGACGACCTCCGCACCGCGCGCTGCGGCCGGAACCGCGAACGGGCCGACGCCCGCGAACATGTCGAAGACGTGCTCGCCGGACTGAATCTGCTCGACGACGCGGTGGCGCTCTGTCGCGAGCCGCGGCGAGAAGTACACCGAATCGAGGTCGAGGGCGAACTCGTGACCGTACTCGCGGTGCACGGTCTCGGTGTCGTCGCCGACGAGCACGTTCCAGTCGCGCACCCGGAGCTCGCCCTGGATCTCGGAGGCGCGGTCGACGACCGTCCTCACGGGGAGGTCCGAGTCGACGATGGCCCGGGCGATTTCACGCGCCCGCTCGGGGTCGTCCTCGTCCACGATGGCCACGTCGCCGAGACGCTCGTAGCTCGGGTCCTCCCCGAGTATGTCCGCGGGCGTGGTCGGCGTCCGCCGCGCCGGCGCGTCGTGCGTGACGACGGCGAACTCGTCGGGTACCGCCTCGGCGTCGGTCACCGGGAGGTAGAGCCACCCGTCGTCGCCGGTGATGCCGTGCTCGTCGTCGAGCACGCCGACGTCGGCGAGGACCTGCCGCGTCGCCTCGCCCTCGGACTGCTCGACGCGCACGCAGGGGACGTCCATGCTCGGACGTACCCCGCGGCGGCCCTAACGCCTTCGCTTTCGATGGTCGAGTCGAACACGCCCAACTTATCGGCCCGGCCAACCGAACACGGGTATGCTCACGTTCATCGGCCTCGGGCTGTACGACGAACGCTCAATCACGGTCGAGGGGCAGGCGGCGCTCCGGGCCGCCGACGCGGCCTTCGCGGAACTGTACACCAGCAAGCTCGTCGGGGCATCCATCGAGGATATCGCCGAGTACCACGGAGTCGACATCGAGGTGCGCGACCGCGCCGGCGTCGAACAGCACCCCGAGGACATCCTCGACACGGCCGAGGAGCAGGACGTCGCCTTCCTCACCGCCGGCGACACGATGATCTCGACCACGCACGTCGACCTCCGGCTGCGTGCCCACGAACGCGGTATCGACACCCGGGTCGTCCACGGCACGACCGCCCAGACCGCGACGAGTTCGCTCACCGGCCTCCAGAACTACCGGTTCGGCAAGGCGACGACGCTCCCGTTCGAGTACGCCCACGGTGGCGACGGCGTCCCGGGGAGCGTCCTCGACACCATCGCCGACAACCGCGAGCGTGGCCTCCACACCGTCGTCTACCTCGACATCAAGGTCGGCCGCGGCCCCGACGGCGACGACCCCGCACACGAGGAGTACATGACCGCCGACCACGCCGCCGGGCTGCTCGCCGAGCACCTGCCCGACACGCTCGGCGTCGTCGTCGCTCGTGCCGGAAGCCCGGACCCACTCGTCGCCGCCGACACGCTCGGCGCACTCGCAGACCGCGAGTTCGGCGACCCACTGCACCTGCTCGTCGTCCCCGGCGACCTCCACCCCATCGAGAGCGACGCGCTCCGCGAGCTCGCCGGTGCGTCTGAGGAGCTGCTCGAACAGTAACGGGACGTCGACACCGCTCTTTTCACGACTGCTCTCGCCTGGAAGTGGCGTCGCTGTCCGCCGGAACGATCACGAGAACGAGCTGTCGCTGGCCGGTTGTTGCGTCCGAAAGAAAGCGAAGTACCGCGAAGGACCGGACGGAAGTCCGGTTAGTTAGCGATCGTTAGTTCTGACGGCGGAGCGCGAGGAGCGCTGCGCCCATCAGAGCGACGAGTGCGACACCGATACCGAAGCCGGGCTGACCACCGTCATCGCCGTCGTCAGTCTCGGTCGGGTCGTCCGTCGGCGCGTCCGTCGGGGTCGCCGTCGGGGTCGCCGTCGGGGTTGCCGTCGGGGTTGCCGTCGGGGTCGCCGTCGGGGTCGCCGTCGGGGTCGCCGTCTGCTGCGCCTCGACCGTTATCTCAGCGGTCTGGCTGGAGTCGCCTGCGGAGATACCGTGCGTGTAGGTACCTGCCTCGACGTCAGCCGTGACGCTGAACTCGACGGTCGTGGACTCGCCGGATGCGAGCGTGACCTCCTGGGAGTCGACGACGTCACCGCCGAAGGTGAACTCGACGGTCGTCGTGCCTTCCTCGCCACCGGTGTTCGCGACGGTGGCCGTGGCGGTCACTTCGTCACCGACGGTCGCCGTACCGGGTGCGCTGAGGTCGGAGACCTCGAACGCGGCCGGTGCGGTTGCCTCCTCGACGGAGCCGTCAGCCGTTGCGGCACCGTTGTTCACGTTGACCGTGAACTCGCTGCCAGCTGCGATGTCGCTGAAGTTGACGCTGGTGGACCAGGTGCCGTCCTCCTGAACCGTTGCCGTTGCCGGCTTCAGGAAGGCGACGCCCTCGTCCTGACCGTTGACGCGGATGTTGAGTTCCGTGCCGGGTGCGTAGGTCGACTCGCCGGAGATGGTCTGCTCATCCTCGGCGGAGACGATGACCTCGTCATCGTCGTTCGCGTCGATCTCGATTGCGCCCTCTGCGAGCTCCCAGGTCGTGTTCACTGCTTCGTCAGCGGAGGCCAGCGGGCTCTCCTCTGCGATCATGAACTCGGCCGTGTACTCGCCGTGAGCGGGCATCGCGGAGATGTCGTCCGTGTGGGTGACGAGGTAGTAGACGTCCTCACCAGCGACGACGGCGGTGTTCGAGCTGTTGATGTCGACGGTGCGGCGCGGCTGGTTGCGCTCCGGCTCGACTTCCGTGACCGTGAGGGACACGTTGTAGGTGGCGCCGTTGTCGTTCAGGACGCCGAAGAAGCCGTTGGAGTCGCTCGCGACGACACCCTCGAGGCCCGTTGCGTCGAGCTCGTGGATGATGTAGTCGCCCTTCGCGACCGTGTCATCCTCGGTGATGGTGCCATCCTCGACGAGTGCTGCCACGTCCTCAGCGGTTGCACCGGAGAGGCTTGCAGCGTCGGGAGCGGTCCAGGTGTTGAGCGCGTTGGTCGAGCGCGGCTGGATGTCGAACGTACCGACGTTCTGCGAGTTGACGTTGTAGTTCGTGCCAGTCGCGACCTCGACGTTGTAGCCACCAGTTGCAATCAGGGAGCCACCGAGGCTACCGTACTGCTCGTTGCTGATGGAGTCGTCCTCGTTGGCGACGGTGAACGTTTCGGAGTCACCGGTGCCCATGAGGAAGGTGTTCACGTTGACGACGACCTCACCGTCACCGTTACCGTCGGTGACAGTGATGTTCGCCTGATAGTTGTCGGACGCGCTACCGAAGCGAACGATACCCTGAGAGGTCTCGTCGAGCGTGACGGTGATCTGTGCGGTGTCACCGAGCTCGTCGGTGTAGAGGTTGCTGCCGAGACCGACAGTGCCGGTCGCGGGCTCGCTGACGTTGACCGTCGCGGTGTCCGAGACACCGGTGTCGTTCGCAGCGAACTCGAAGTCGTACGAGCCAGTGGCGGCGCCGGTGAAGTTACCGACGAGGTCCTCGTTGGTGTCGTACGTCTTGCTCGTGATCTCGAACGCGTCGGCTTCGTCGTCGGCGTCAGCCGAGCCGTCGCCGTCCCAGTCAACGGCCGTACCCGAGACGCTCGGGAAGGTGGCGTTGATCTCGTCCGGCGTGAGGTCGTCGTTCGCGATGACGAGGCCCCAGCTCGGGCGGTTCGAGGTAATCGTGAGGGTGGACTGGTTGGCGGCACCGTCGTTCTCAACTTCGACCGGGTCCGCGGATGCGGTCACGGTCTGCTCGCGCAGGGTGAAGTTGGTGACGGTGTTGTCACCGGACTCCTGACGCAGACGGTAGTCGCCCGTCTCGTAGTCGCCAGTCTCGATGACGACGTCGTCATCGGAGTCGACGTCCACGTACGTCAGGAATTGCCAGTTACCGTTGCTCTGCTGCTGTTCGAGGACGACGCTTTCGCCCTGTGCGAAGTCGTCGGTCTCTGCCAGAGTCTGACCGGACCAGTAGCCCTGGCCCTCGTCAATCTCGGCATCGTAGTCGGATGCATTTGCCGCGGCGACACTTCCCGAGAACGCTACTACGCCCGCGAAGACGGACGTAATCATCAGCGCAGCCAGGAAGAGGCCACGGATCTTTGTTTTGGTTCCTGTCATAGGTTGCTTGGGTTCTGCGTGGATCGAGCACCTTTCTCGCTCGGCGTCTGTGGGGGGACGCGAACGGTAGTCAGTACTGTCACCGTGGGTAGGGGTACATCACAAACGCACGAACCATTGTTATAAATGCTTTGTGGTGAACTGGGAAGTTGTCAACCGTTAACACACCCTCTCAGACCGTATCTGAGCGGGAAATCGTCTTCTCGTTTCTTCGGATCGGTACTCCAGAAAGTACTTAAATAAAGACCCGGACCCGCACCACTCACTGCCAATCCGACGGCCGAACGAGGACAGGAACGGTGCTCCGGGATGCTCTCAGTCCCGCGTCACGATCTCGACTTCCTGTCCGTCGGGCGTCTTGGTGAAGGCGTAGCGGTCGTTGCAGGACTCGGGGTCGCGGTAGTCCTCGGCACCGCGTGCCATCAGGGCGTCCCACGTCCCGTGGAGGTCGTCACACCGGACCGCGACGTGACCCCACGCGTCACCCACGTCGTACGTGCGGTCGTCGTAGTTGTAGGTGAGTTCGACACTCATCGCCTCGTCGGCGGCGTCCGCGGGCTTCAGGAAGTAGAGCGCGAAGTCGTCGAACTCCTCGCGGCGGAACAGCCCGTACTCGAGCTTGCGGGTGAACCAGCCGATGGCGGCGTCGGCGTCCTCGACGCGGAGCATCGTGTGGTCGAGGCTCCACTTCGCGCCGTGGTCGCGCTCGACGATCTCGACCTCGTGGCCGTCGGGGTCGCGAACGAACGCGTAGGAACCGCCGCAGGAGTCGGGGTCGCGGTAGTCCTCGACGCCCTCGTCCATGAGCTCCTCGTAGGCGTCGTAGACGTCCTCGACGCGGACGGCGATGTGGCCCCACGCGTCGCCGTGGTCGTAGGTGCGGCCGTCGTGGTTGTAGGTTAGTTCGAGGAGCGCGCCCTCCTCGTGGACGTCCTCGGGCCCGAGGAAGACGTTGGTGAACGTGTCGGCCTCCCAGCGCCCCTTCTCCTCGTAGTCGAGGTGGGTGGTGTACCAGTCGAGGCTGGCGTCGAGGTCCTCCACGCGCATCATCGTGTGGTCGAGTGTCGCCTGCATGGGCGGCCGTACGGCCAGCGCGTTGAAACCAGTAGCGGATGCGGAACTCGGGGGACTGAGCTTCGAGTGAACCCTAACGCACACGCGAGCGGAGAAGCCGCCGTCGACTACTTGCGCAGCACGAGCTTCAGCACGTCCTCGTCCTCGAGCACGTGATCCTCGCCGACCTGCTGGCCGTCGTGTTTCGCGCTCGGGCCGCGGATACGGGCGAACCGGAAGCGGTCCTCGAAGTCGCCGCCGAGCTTCGAGAGGGCGTCCTCGATGGTCGCGCCCTCGGGCACGACGAGGGGTTCCTCCCAGTCGACGCCGCGGCCGGGTTTGTCCATGTAGACCCGGATGAGACCGAGCTGCTCCCAGATGCGCTCTTTCAGCGCGTCGAGGCCCTTCTCCTCCACGGCGGAGATGAACGTCGCCTCCTCGGGGTCGATGTCGCGCTTCCGCAGCTCCTCGTCGACCTGTTCCTTGTAGGAGGGCTCGATGAGGTCGGTCTTGTTGATGGTCACGATGGAGGGCGTGTACACCCGGTTGTCCATGATGCCGTCGATGAGCCGGTCGATGTCGAGCTCCTCGCCGAGGTTGATGTCGGCGTTGACGTAGCCGTGCTCGCGCAGGACCTGTTTGATGGTGTCGTCGTCCATCGGCTGGTCGACGGTCGAGGTCACCTTGATGCCGTCCTTGATCTTCTTGCGGATGGTGACCCGTGGGGGCGTCTGGTCGATCCGGATCTTGTTGTTGTACAGCTCCGTGCGAAGTCGGTCGTACTGCTCGATCTCGAACACGGAGAGCATGAACACGAGGAGGTCGGCGCTTCGAACGACGGAGAGGACTTCCTTCCCGCCACCGCGACCGTCCGCCGCACCCTCGATGAGACCGGGCACGTCGAGCAGCTGGATGTGTGCGCCGTTGATGTCGACCATACCGGGGTTGACCGTCAGCGTGGTGAACTCGTACTCGCCGGTCTCCGAGTCGGCGTTCGTCATCGCGTTGATGAGCGTCGACTTGCCCACGCTGGGGAAGCCGACGAGTGCGACCGAGGCGTCGCCGTGTTTCTCGACCGCGTAGCCCTGCCCGCCGCCGCTGCCCGACTGGTTCTCCAGCTTCTCCTTCTTCTGGGCGAGCTTCGACTTCAGTCGCCCGATGTGGGCCTCGGTGGACTTGTTGTAGGGCGTGTTGGCTATCTCCTCCTCGATCGCCTCGATCTCCTCTTCGAGCCCCATCGTTCCACTCTCGGCCGTGGGAGCCGAAAAACCTGTCCACTCGTCTCGTCGACCACGCCGTCGCGCCACCCTGTCCGACCCCGACACGTACCACGACTTCGACACGTTCATACAGCGCCGTCAGAAACGCCGAGATAGACGATGCCGAACCCGGCCCAGTTGCGCGACAGCACGCAGATCGTCCTCCCCGCGGGGACGCCGGCGGAGCTGCGGGACCGCCTCGCTGAGGAGTTCGTGCTGACGATGCTGGAGGAGGGCGACACCTACCGGTTCGTCGGCAGCCCGGTCGAGATCGACCGCGCCAGCGACTACCTCGTCAGGCAGGGCGTTCCCATCGCCTGAACGTCGACGACCCTGTACAGTTCGCGGCTGGACTCACTCCGCCGAGCGAAGCCGGTCGAGTGCGGCGAGCGTCCCCTCGGCGTGGGCACCGTCGAGAACCACGTCGGCGGCCGAAAGCGCACGCTCGTCGGCGTTCGACGGCGCGAAGCTCCGGCCGGCGCGCTCGAACGTGGAGACGTCGTTCTCCGAGTCCCCGATGGCGACGAAGGCCGACGGCTCGTAGCCCATGAGTTCCGCGACCCGTTCGAGCATCAGTCCCTTCGACATGTCGGGCTGCTTGAGGTGGTAGGCGTACCCCGTGTCGACGACCTCCAGGCCGTGCTCGGCCGCGACACTGCGGAGCAGCTCCTCGTCGGCGTCGAGACGGATGGCCACCTCGGTCTCGCGCCAGCGGTTCACGAGGTCGACGTCGCCCCAGCCGAGGTCGCCGCCGGCGTCCTGGAACGCCTCGATGGCCGCGGTGGTCCGCTGGCGGTCACCGTGGACCAGCACCTCGTCGTTCACGTGGGCGATACCGCCGTTCTCGGCGATGACGCGTTCCTCGATGGCCACGAAGGTACAGAGCGCGATGGGGTACGGGAACGCCTTGCCCGTCGCCAGTACGACGGGTGCGGGCCAGTCGCGGACCGGCTCGAAGACGCGCGGGTCGATGCCGCCCTCGGGTCGGGTGAGCGTACCGTCGATGTCGAGGACGAGCGGCGAGGCGTGGCTCATACCTCCCCTGGGGTGACCGACGGTAAATGACTCACGTTCCGGTGTAGGGTGGGTACCCGTCATCGAGATCCCAGCCCAGGCCCTATCCCGAACGAGTGACCTTCGTCTACAATCGCAGACATAGTATTGTGGTATTAAAGCAATACTAATTGGGGCGACTGTCGGTGATTTCACGGGAGTGAATCCAGGTTCGTACTGGGTCCGTCGCCCGTCGACTCGGATCTCCTCAGGTCGCTTCTCTGTCTCAAGTCGTTCCTCTGAATCACAGATCTTGGTCCTCAGGGAATGGCCTGTACTTCAGTAGCTGGTGGTGCGGTCACAAGGAGATTGCTGCGTAATTGGTGCCGGACTTCCAAACAACGCCAGCAGTTCCACACCCATCAAACCCTGTCAAAAGTGGTACTATTTTCACATCGAGAGAATTTCAATATGCGACTCACAGAAGATACCAGAGCCTCGCTAGGCGTCTGCGCTCAGTTTCACAATCGGTGAAACCACCCGCAAGAAGACCCGTGAATACCGATTGTGAAGATTGTGTGTGGGCGTATTCCGGCCGGAGAAGAAAGTCAGCCCGAGATCGATTCCGATGAAATATGTGTTTTGGGACTTCAGCTAAGCTGTTTAGGAGATATTGATGGGAGTGCGGACATCATGTCGAATGGGTTGGCCCACTGACCCGAATTTTCACAATCGTTCCCCGTCTTGCGGTTTGGTCTGCGTGTGAATCTCGGAAGGGCCAGTAGCTGTTTTCACTGGCAACCCAGGTAATTCTGAAACGCACATATTCGGGTATCCCAGGCACTGAATGCCCGAAATCTGTTTTCATAGAACGGAGGTTGCCTCCCCGCGGTTCGCGTTTCACACTCAGGTTAATTACAGCCGTAGTATCCCTCTTGCGGGTGTTTTGCCCGATTGTGAAACAATGGAGAACGAACTAGCGCCCCGCTCGAAGGCTGTCGACGTCTCTCAAGGCGAAAATCCGAGTGTGAAAATTCACGGTGATCTAGGGGCGTCCGATCATCCCAGGTTCGAGCTGGCCTCCGATGAAAGGGATATTTCGGCTGGCTAGCTGAACCGGTACTCGGTCAGTCGGATACACTCTCGACGTGGGCGGTGTTCGTCTTACGAGGGCCAGTCCAGCGTGCCGAGCGCCTCGATAGTTTTGTGTGATTACTGAATCACCGTCCCGGTCGGAATAACAACTCAAGTACTATGTGAAAACGTGAAACGTTCACTAACCGACGATTGAATCGAAGGGTGAGAAGTCAATAGCACCGCAAACCGGTCTTCGGATATCCGAATTATGGTCGGCGTCGAGCAAGGCCACTCGGAGGTGTCCGAGGGGGTAGATGGCGGCCAGTCCGGGGGTTCGATGCTGAACTGCTGTGGTGGGATCCCCTGGCTGTAAATCTTCTCGACGCACAGCTCTCCTTCCGGTGGATCGTTCAAGACGGGAAGCACCTCGTGGCCCGTGCAGTGGTTCGTGACGAACCAGGTCGTTTCGTCGACGTCATAGTCTGCCATCTTGTCGAAGTCCTCGGGGACGGCACGATATGTGTCGTGATTCACGTACTTCTGTTCAGGGTACTGGCGGCCGGCCTCTCTCACGGACACGTGATGTGTCGACTCCTCGAGGTCGCCTGCGCCGTGGCCGTAGTCGACGCCCTGGCCGTAGCTTTCGTCGATCGTCTTCGGGCCTTCCAGGCGGAACAATGCCTGATACACCATCGGGACGTCGACGTCGAATGCGGTCCCGTCGACGCGGGACAGGAGACAGAAGCCTCGGATCTCACTCGCGTTGCAGGTCGTACAGTCGACTGAACACGAGCGTCGGGAACCGCGGTTCGAGCCGACTGGGCGGCCGGCCCGCGCTCTCCGCCCGGCGTTCCGTCGTCACGCGCTCCGTGATACCCTCCTCCGCCAGCTCGTACAGGTACCGTTTCACCGTCGAGGGCGAGAGGTCGACACCCGGTGCCGCGGCGACTGACTCCGCCGCCTCCCCCACCGATGTCGTGGCCTCGTCGGGCAGGTCGACCAGCGTCCGCAGCACCAGCTGTCTGTTCTCCGGCAGCGTCAACACGCGTCCGAGCGCGACCGTCGGCCGGGGAACCGCGTCGAGACCGGCCCCGAGGTCGCGCTCGTGGATGCGCCCGTGTCCCTCGCCCGTCGCGACCTCCGCGGCCCCGAACAGCGCGGTGAGCGCGTCGTGGGCGTCCCCCTCCGCCCACTCCGCGACGCGCCTGATCTGTTCGTGGTCGAACGACTGGCGGGCGAGTCCGTCCGAGGCTCTGCCGGTCAGCAGGTCGACGAGCGCGTGCTGCTGGTACGGCGGCACGTGGATGTGCTCTGGCGGCAGCAGTTCGCTCGAGAGCTCCTCGGGCGGGGTCCGCCCGACCGCGATCCAGCTGAGTCGGTCGTCCATCCCGTCGAACGCATCGTGGAGCGTCGCCAACCCGAGCGTGTCGAGTTCGTCGACGTGGTCGACGGCCACGACGGCACGGTCCGTCCCGGACAGGCGCTCCATCAGCCGCGACCGCAGCGAGTCCGTCCGCACGCCCTGTTTCGGCACCTGCTCGTCGACGAGTCCGTCGAGCACCGTGTGGTACAGGCCGAACTCGCTGTCGTCGACCCGTGCGTCGACGTAGACGAAGTCGGGTGCCGGCGTCGAGCGGGCACGTGTCGTGGTGTGGATGACGCTCCCGGTCCCGGTCAGCATCCGGTCGAGGTGCTCGAACAGGGCGGTGACGACGGCCGACTTGCCGACTCCCCCGTCCCCCCAGACGTAGGCTGTCGGTGGCAGCGACCGCTCGAAGATCGGGTCGAGGTGGTCGAGCAGTTGCTCGAGCACCGGCCCCCGGCCCGACGGCTCTTCGACGTGGACGACCGGCGACAGGGCGTCGTAGTCCTGGACGATACGGGGCTCGCCGCTGCGCCGTTGTCGTCGTCTGATTCGTGCTTCGATATCCATGCGTTGGGTCGGTTCGGTAGTCGTAGCTCAATCCGCCCCGACGCTAAAAACCCTCGGCACAGCGCCGAAGGACGCGTCGAGAGCCTCCGTCGTCGAAGGTGGTCACGGCTCAGAGGTAGCCCGCGTTCGGCAGCACCGCGACGATCTCGAGGATCGCCACGCCCACCATGGCGATGGCGATGGCCATCGCGGGCGGGTCGACGTGGGTCCCGGAGTGCGCGTAGAAGATGCGCTGGGTCACCTCGCCGAGCAGGCCGCTCACCGCGCCGAAGCCGCCGGCCGCCAGCAGCGCGACGACCGGGCCGAAGTCGGGCAGGAGCACGACCGCACCGACCGCCCCGATGAGGGTGATGTGGTGGGTCACCGGGATCTTCTCGACGCCCAGCTGCAGGAACAGCAGGCTCATCGCCGAGATGGCGTAGCCGAGGAAGATGCTCCCGGTGAGGATGTAGATGTACCCGCCGAGGATGCCCCCGACGAGGCCGATGGCGGTGACGCCCGACCACCTGTACTGGTGCGGGAGCCACGGCTCGGTCGCCAGACGGCCCTCGTGCTCCATGGGAGCCTCGACGTCCTCACCGCCGTCGGTGGCGGTGCGGGGCTCCTCGCGCTCGAACGGCGACATGTCGAGGATGCTGGAGCCGGCCGACTTCCCGACGATGGGGTAGCCGAAGACGACCCGCGCCAGGAACGCGCTCACGACGACGGTCAGCGCGATGGAGTCGGTGACGCCGGTGCCACTGACCACGAGGAGTGCGCCGGCGAACTGGTTGAACACCGCCCCGAAGACGCCGAATACGGCACCGACGGCGAGGATGTCCGGCTTGGTGCCGAAGGCGTACAGGATGTTCTTCCCGAAGTGGTAGTCCCAGCCGTCGGGCTCCATCTCGGGGTACTTCTTGCCGGCGTAGGCCGACGCCGCGACACCGCCCGCGAAGGCGATGTGCGGGCCGGTGACGGCACCGAAGCCGATGATGCCCGTCAGGCCCGCTGCGAGTTCACCCTGCCCGACCGCGAGGGCTTCGCCACCGAGCTGCCGGTTGAGGATCGCGATGCCCTCGCCGAGGAAGACGACGAAACCCGTGAAGATGAACGCGGGCAGCGCACCGATGGCGGCCCCGAACGCGCCGCCGGCTGCGGCCGCGATGAGCAGCAGCAGGAAGTTTTCGAGCGTGTAGCCGACGACCGGAACCGTCGTCTGGATCGCGAGCTCGAACATCGTCAGTCACCCCCGTCCTGCGCCCAGTTCAGGCTGCGCTCGACCGCGTCACCCCAGCGGTCGTACTTCGCGTCGAGCTCGTCCTGGTCCCCCTCGGGGTCGAACGCGCGGTCGACCTGCCAGTTCTCCCGGAGCTCGTCGACCGTCTCCCAGTAGTCGACGGCCAGCCCGGCGGCGTACGCCGCACCGAGCGCGGTGGTCTCGTCGACCTCGGGCCGGACGATGTCGGTGCCGAGGATGTCGGCCTGGAGCTGGCAGAGGAAGTTGTTCTTCACCGCGCCGCCGTCGACGCGGAGCCGACCCATGTCGATACCGGCGTCGGCCTCCATCGCCTCGGCCACGTCGCGGGTCTGGTACGCGATGGACTCGAGCGTCGCACGGACGATGTGCTCGCGCTCGGTCCCCCGCGTCATCCCGACGATGGTCCCGCGCGCGCGACCGTCCCAGTGAGGCGCACCGAGGCCCGTGAACGCCGGGACCATGTACACCCCGTCGGTCGAGTCGACGCTCCGGGCGAGCTCGGCCGTCTGGACCGGGTCGTCGATGAGCTTGACGTCCTCGAGCCACTCGATGGCCGCACCCGTGATGAAGATGGCACCCTCCAGCGCGTACTGGACGGGCTCGCCCGAGCGCTGGAAGCCCACCGTCGTCAGCAGCCCGTGGTCGCTCTCGACGGCCTCCTCCCCCGTGTTCATCAGGAAGAACGAACCCGTGCCGTAGGTGTTCTTCGCGTCCCCCTCGTCGAAGCAGGTCTGCCCGAAGAGCGCGGCCTGCTGGTCGCCGAGTGCGCCCGAGACGGGCACCTCCGCGCCGAGGAAGCCCTCGGGGTCGGTGCTGCCGTAGGTCGCGTCGTCGCTCGACGGCCGGACTTCGGGCAGCAACTCCTCGGGCACGTCGAACTCTTCGAGGAGCTCGTGGTCCCACTCCATCTCCCGGATGTCGTACAGCATCGTCCGGGAGGCGTTCGTGACGTCCGTGATGTGGTTCCCGGTCAGCTTGTAGATGAGCCAGCTGTCGATGGTCCCCATCAGGAGCTCCCCGCCCTCCGCTCGGTCCCGCAGGTCCTGGGGTACCGTGCGCTCTAACTTCATCGGGTCGGCGTTGTCGAGCAGCCACTCGACCTTCGTCGCCGAGAAGTAGGCGTCGGCCTCGAGGCCGGTCTTCTCCCGGATCCACTCCACCTTCCCTTCGGACTCGAGCTCCTCGACGCGGTCTGTCGTCCGCCGGTCCTGCCAGACGAGGGCGTTGTGGACCGGTCTGCCGGTCGCCGCGTCCCAGAGCAGCGTCGTCTCGCGCTGGTTCGTGATGCCCAGCGCGGCGAGTTGCTCCGGAGCGAGATCGGCCTGCTCCAGTGCGGTCGCGACGACCGACTTCGTGTTCTCCCAGATCTCCATCGGGTCGTGCTCGACCCAGCCGGGTTCCGGGTAGATCTGTTCGTGCTTCTCGTATGCGTTGGCGACGACCTGTCCAGCGTGGTCGAACACCATGAAGCGAGTCCCTGTCGTCCCCTGGTCTATCGCGCCGACGTAGTGCTTGCCTGCCATAGGTTCCTCCGTGTCCGCGGGCCGATGTTTACTGTTGGCCCACAACCAGTAGTAAACACTATGGTAAACCCTGATAAAACTTGTGCGTGATGTTCACAATCAGAACAGTCTTACGGCCGCTGGCGGTCTAATTCACCGAACACGTTTGGATTCTCTCCGATTTCCAGCCTCGCAGGAGAGTGTATTACTGCTGGTGCGGGCACCAGGGTAAACAATGAAGTACTCGCGGTCCGCAGTGTCGATAACCGGATGGCAACGACCACCGAAGTACTCGTCGTCGGCGGCGGGTCCACGGGCACGGGCATCGCACGCGACCTCGCCATGCGCGGGGTCGACGTCACGCTCGTCGAGCAGGGCAACCTGACGCACGGCACCACCGGGCGCATGCACGGGTTGCTCCACAGCGGCGGCCGCTACGCCGTCGCCGACCAGGCGAGCGCGAGGGAGTGTATCGAGGAGAACCGCGTCCTGCGCGACATCGCCGGCCACTGCGTCGAGATGACCGGCGGGCTGTTCGTCAAGCGCCCGGAGGACACGGACGAATACTTCGAGGAGAAGCTCCAGGGCTGTCGGGAGTGCGACATCCCCGCGGAGGTGCTCTCCGCCGCGGAGGCCCGCGAGGTCGAACCGTACCTCGCGAAGGACATCGACAGGGCCATCGAGGTCCCCGACGGCGCGGTCGACCCGTTCCGACTCGTCGTCGCGAACGCCGTCTCCGCCGAGGACCACGGCGCGCGCATCGAGACCCACGCCGAGGTCGTCGACCTGCTCACCGACGGTGACGAGGTCACGGGCGTCCGCGTGAAACACGACTCCGGGCCGGGCAAGCGCGAGCACGGGCTCCCCGGGCAGACGGAGGAGATCCACGCCGAGCACGTCGTCAACGCGGCCGGCGCGTGGTCCGGCCAGCTCGGCGAGATGGCCGGCGTCGACGTCGAGGTCCGGCCGTCGAAGGGCGTCATGGTCGTCATGAACGTCCGCCAGGTCGACACCGTCGTGAACCGGTGCAAGCCGAAGGGCGACGCCGACATCGTCGTCCCACACGAGACGACGGCCATCCTCGGCACCACCGACGAGGAGGTCGACGACCCCGAGGACTACCCCGAGGAGGGCTGGGAGGTCGACCACATGATCGACGAGCTGTCGAAGCTCGTCCCCATCCTCTCCGACGCGCGGACCATCCGCTCGTTCTGGGGCGTCAGGCCGCTGTACGAGCCGCCGGACACCGGGACGACGGACCCGACGGACATCACGCGGGACTTCTTCCTGCTCGACCACGCGGACCGCGACGACCTGCAGGGGCTGACGACGGTCGTCGGCGGGAAGTTCACCACCTACCGGCTGATGGCCGAGAAGGTGACCGACCACGTCTGCGACCGCCTCGGCGTGCGCGCGTCGTGTGCGACCGCCGACGAACCCCTACCGGGCAGCGAGAACCTCGACCGGCTCGACGAGGCGATGGCCGACTACGGCCTGCGCTCGCCCGTTGCCCGCCGCAGCAAGCAGCGCCTCGGCTCGTACGCGCCGGACGTCCTCGGCACCGACGAGCCGAACCCGGTGCTCTGCGAGTGCGAGGCAGTCACCCGTGCGGAGGTCCAGCACGCCATCGGCCAGGCCGGCACAGACCTCAACGCGGTGCGGCTCCGGACCCGGGCCTCGATGGGCAACTGCCAGGGCGGCTTCTGCTGTCACCGCCTCGCGAACGAGCTCCACCCCGAGTACGACGCCGACACCGCCGAGGCGTCCCTCGACGAGCTCTGGCAGGAGCGCTGGAAGGGCCACCGGCACGCGCTCTGGGGCGAGCAGCTCTCGCAGGCGATGCTGAACCACACCCTCCACGCGACGACCTGGAACCGCGACGGCGACGACTCGGACGTGGACTGGGACGCCTTCGCCACGCCGACACGGACCGCCACCGACGGAGGGACCCATGATCGCGACTGAGGTGCTCGTCGTCGGTGGCGGGCTCGCGGGGTCGGTCGCCGCGCTGTCGGCTGCGCGCGAGGGCGCACGGGTCACCCTCGTCTCGAAGTCCGAGAGCACGCTGAAGCAGGCCTCGGGCCTCGTGGACGTGCTGGGGCGGGTCGACGGCGACCTCGTCGCGGACCCGTTCGCGGCCATCGACGACCTCCCAGACGAGCATCCCTACTCGGTCGTGGGCACCGACGCGCTCCGGGAGGGGCTCGCCCTGTTCGACGACGTGACCGGCGACCGCTACCGTGGGGGCGACCGGAACGCGCTCGTCCCCACCACGCAGGGAACGGTCAAACCGACGCTCCGGTACCCCGCGAGCGTCGCCCCCGGCGTCGCGGGCGACGGCCGGGAGACGCTGCTCGTCGGCATCTCGACGGACCCGGACTTCGACGCCAAGCGTGCGGCGGAGTCACTGGACGCGACAGTACCGGGCGACGTGCGGGGCGTCACGGTCCGGTTCCCACGCCTGCGCGACGACGCCAAGCGGACCAGACACGCGAAGCTCCTCGCAGAGGACGAGGCGTTCCGCGACGCGCTCGTCGAGAAGATCGCGCCGAAGGTCGAGGGTGCAGACCGCGTCGGCTTCCCGGCAGTGTTCGGCGAGGACCCCGCCTTCGTCAGGGACGAGCTGGAGGCGCGCTTCGACGCGGCCGGCGAACCGGTGTCGGTGTTCGAGGTGCCGACCGGCCCGCCGAGCATCCCCGGCACGCGACTCCGGAACCTACTCCGACACGAACTGGAGGCCGCGGGTGTGGAGCTCGTCACCGGGGTTCCAGTGGTCGACTTCGAGGCGGATGGAGAGAGAGTCGAGTCGGTCGTCGTCGACCGCAACGGTGCACGCGTGCCGTACGCACCCGAGCAGGTCGTCCTCGCGACCGGCGGACTCGTCGGCGAGGGTATCGACTCCGAACGCGACCGGGTGTACGAACCCGTCTTCGACCTCCACGTGCCACACCCCGAGGACCGGTACGACTGGTCCGAGGAACCCGCGTTCGGCGAGCACGCGTTCGCCCGCTTCGGCGTGCGCATCGACGCCGACGGGCGGGCCCTGGACGCTGAGGGGTCGGTCGCGTACGAGAACCTCCGGGCGGCCGGCGCGGTCGTCGGGGGTGCGGACACGGCGATGCAGAAGGCGGCGAGCGGCGTCTCGCTGGCGACGGGCTGGCGAGCAGGGACACGGGCAGCCACGGCAGTGAACCAGACATGAGTACGGACAACGAGGACGACTTCGAACCGATCCAGGTGTTCCCCGAGGGCGACGCAGACCTGCGTCCCGGGGCGGACAGTTGCTACAAGTGCTCGACGTGCGACTCGTCGTGTCCAGTCGCCGAGGTGGACGACGAGTTCCCCGGCCCGAAGTTCCAGGGCCCGGAGCAGTGGCGGCTCACGCGCAAGGAGGACCAGGAGATCGACGACTCCATCATGAAGTGCTCGAACTGCATGCGCTGTGACGGCGCGTGCCCCTCAGACGTGCCGCTGAGCCAGATGCACAACACGGCCCGCGCGCAGTACGTCGAGGAGTCGATGAGCAAGCTCTCGGTCGAGTACTGGCGCAACCGGCTGCTCGCGAACTACGGCACGATGGCCCGCTTCGGCTCCATGTTCCCGCGGCTCACCAACGCCGTCATGGGCAACTCGCTCGTCCAGGCGGTGAACGACCAGTTCCTCGGCATCACCAGCGAGCGCGAGTTCCCCGCGTTCGCGACCGAGACCTTCCGCGAGTGGTGGGCGGCCCGCGGCGGCGCGGCCGTCAAGAGCGAGGACAGGCGCGTCGCCTACTTCCACGGCGACTACGCGAACTACAACACCCCAGAGGTCGGCAAGGCGATGGTCCGCGTCTTCGAGCACTTCGGCTACGAGGTCGCGGTCCCGGAGCAGCGCTGCTCGGGCACGCCGATGTTCGCCAACGGAATGCTCGACGACGCCCGACGCGCCGCACGGTTCAACGTCGAGACGTTCGCCGACCTCGTCGACGACGGCTACGACGTCGTCTGCTCGTGTACCTCGTGCTCGATGGCACTCCGGCAGGAGTACCCCGAGCTGTTCGACTTCGCGGACACCGAGCGCGTCTCGGCGCACACCTATGACGCCGTCGAGTACCTCCGCATCCACGAGGACCTGGACGGCGAGCTCGCGGCCGTCGACGACGTCGACGCACCCGACTTCGCCTACCACGCACCGTGTCACGCTCGCAACCAGGGACTGGACGGTCAGACGACGGCGGTGCTCTCCAACCTCGACGACGTGGACGCCCACGACGTCGGCGAGTCCTGCTCGGGCATCTCCGGCACCTACGGCTGGAAGTCCGAGAACTACGACACCTCGATGGCCATCGGCGAGGAGATGTTCGAGCACATGGACGAGGCCGAACCGGAGACCGGCCTGACCGAGTGTCCGACCTGCGCGATGCAGATGGAACACGGCAGCGGCTCCCCCGTCAAGCACACCCTGCAGGTCATCGAGGCAGCACTCACGGACCGGTCGCTCCCGGCCTGACCCTCCCGTCACCCCCGCCCTGCCCCCGATAACCCACCATTACTAATTTTCAGATGATACCACCACCAGCAGGAAATTTAAGTATCACGAGGGGTATCTACACCTAACAACGTCGGCGGCACCCCTGGCACGACCCGGCCGTTCACGACCGGCTGAAACCTCACCCTACTCCCCCAGAGAGACGGCACGAGGGTGGTGGCTCGGTCGTCAGGGGCCCCTCGCGGTACACCCGTCGAAGGCACCGTCGGAACACCATGAAGGTCAGTTACAAGGAAACGGACGATCCCTGCGGCGTCGCCATCACGGACCAAATCAAACAGCGACGCCTCCAGGTCGTGACTGACGCGCCCGTCTCACCGACACCCACGAACCCCGAGTCCTTCGAGTTCCCCGTCGACAAGGCGTTCACTATCGAGGCGAGCGAGTTATCGATCGCCAGAGCCGAGGAGGTCTACATCCGGAGCGAGTGTGGTACGTATGACGGCCCAGTGAGTGCCCATACGACCACGGAACTCGAGGCGAACGGGTACAGTCTCGACATCTCCGCACCTGTGAAACTCTACTGGCAGTTCGAAGGGGCTCCGAACATCACGAAAGGAGCGGATTCGACGCGGCTATCTTTCACCGATCCGACGGTCGTCGAGTTCGGCGTCCGCACTTACCACAAGCATCCGGCGGGTAGTATTACCACAACAGAAGATCCGGACGACGTAATGCAGTCATTGAGTACGCTATCGTCCGCGTTGAAGACGACAGCATCAGAGCGTTCGTATCCAACACTCCGCGGACATCCACCACTCGTCGAACTGGGGGACGAGCTCGATATCCCCCGTGGGTTCTCACCGCCGGATACAGGCGTGGAAATAGTGATCCCCCCCGAGTTCGATTACATCTATCCGGCAACGCCACTCGCGTTCTATCTCGGCGCGAACCTCGTTCCCGGCAATGCACCGACGTTGCGAACGGAACGCTTCGAACACGACCTCGCCACAGGGCACTGGTTCGAGGACGACGTCGCAGACCTGTTGAAGCGAATGCTGTTCCTGGACTGTATCGTCAGGACCGAGGGTATTCACCAAGTCGACCTTTACGAGCGCAAACAAATCGAGCCGGAGCTTCCGTTCGACATTGCGTCGATGTATGGTCGCCCCCTCTCGGAACAACTGGAGGCCTATCTAGCGGTCCCGCAAGAGGTCGTGGAACCACACCTCCCACGGTGGTGCCTGACTGCGCATCTTCCGAACACGCCAGATCAGGTCTCGGCAATCCCCCATATCGTGAACGATTTGGGAGTGATTCGTTCCACCCGAGGACAGACGAGATCCGTATCACGTACGGCGACTACCGCGGGTTCAGCAACTCGGGTACGACGGTCTGCGCGGAACTCCGCACCGGAGGAAGTATCGCTGCAGCTCATCGAGCCGGAGGTCAACGACGAATCGATTGAACACGCCTGGTTCGGGGACCAACTTCCGATGGGCGCGTCCAAAGCCTCGGTGGACTCCTTCGAGCACCAGCTCGAACAGGGCCAACGGAGCGAGTCAATCAATATCACTGTGGTCTGTAACGACCCTCGGATGCTCGACGAGCAGGTGACCCTGGACGACGTGTACGGTGACAGGGACGACCAACCCTACAACATTGACTCCCATTTCGGAGTGCCACAGGACGAACTCGCCGAACTCCTGACAGAGAACTCCTGCGATTTCCTCCATTACATTGGTCATGCGACGCCAACTGGACTCCGGTGTACAGACGGAGAGCTCGACGTACGCGAGCTCGAAACGGTTGGAGTGAACGTCTTCCTCCTCAATGCGTGTCGCTCCTTCGAACAAGCCGAAGCACTCGTCGAAAAGGGTTCCTTCGGTGGCGTGGCGACGCTAGGCGATGTCGTAAACGAGCACGCCGTCGAAATCGGACACGCAGTCGCTCACTTCTTGAACCTGGGGTTCCCGTTACGCGCAGCTATCGAACTCGTGCATGAACACACCCACATCGGGGAGCAGTACCTCGTCGTCGGTGACGGGTCCGTCGACGTAGTCCAGTCCGATGGTGGACCACCGATGGTCTGTCACGTCGAATCAGGTGAGACCGATACGTTCGAACTCAGTATCCAGACCTACCCAACGAAGGAATTACAGCTCGGATCTCGGACGGTCCCGACGATTGACTCCGTCGAGGAGTACTATCTCCTCCCCGGACGGATGAAGACGCTTGAACTCGAAGAACAGGAGCTCGTCGACTATCTAACCTGGACTATCTCGCCTGTCGAGTTCGAGAATGAACTCTACTGGAACAACACTATCGGGACCGTCAACTTCCAGTAGAACCTCTAATTGCTACCGGTTTTACGGACCAGGGCTCGCCTCGGCTCCAGTCGCGACCACAGGAGCCGCCTGCATGAGCAGCAGGCCGATCATGAACAGGACGCCGATCATTCGGGGGTGCTCGGACAGCCAGTCGGACATCGTGCCTTTGTTCGACATTGCAACTGCATGGTGCGCGGGCACATACATCAAATTATCTTAATATTACTTATAAAATTTCACGGTTTTTTACCGTTTTGGTAAACGTGTTTTCGTGTCTTCCGAGGAAAACAAATCAAACGTGGAATAATGCTGCTAATTGACAATGATGCAGCCAAAAACTACAAGTATTGCTGAACGCCCGGGCAGTTCTAATCGCTCGCAGTAATCACCAATCGGTTCGGCCGGGGCCGGCGCTGCTAGTAGTCGATATCGTCCGTGACCGCGTCGGCGGCGAGGACGAGGCCCCCGCCGATGAGTGCGAACAGGACGATCGGCGCGAGCGCGGAGACGGAACCCACGTCGGCCTCGGCCGAGATCGTCGAGAGCGGCTTCACGAGGCCGCCGACCATCAGGCTCACGAGGAACGTGAGGGTGCCCGCGCGGAACTCCTCGAACGCCCACTTCACCACCCGTGCCATCGTCAGCAGGCCGAGCAGCGCACCTGAACAGAACGTGACGACGACTGCGCCGGACTCGGCGAGCGCAGGGACCTCGCCCCCCCGTGCGAGCGCGATGACCCCGTCGACGAACGCCGTGAGGTTCGAGATCATGTACTCGTACTGGTTGAGGACGAGGAGGAGGAACGACCCGGAGATCCCGGGCAGTATCATCGCACACACGGCAATCCCCCCGGCGAGGAACACGACCGGCAACGAGCTCCCGACCGCGCTCTCCGGCAGGCTGGACAGGGCGGCCGCGAGCACGATTCCGGTCACGGCGACGGCCAGCCGACGCGGCGACTGCACGTCCACCTCGGAGTAGAGCACGACCGCCGACGCGCCGATGAGCCCGAAGAAGAACGCCGCCGTGATGGCCGGGAACCGCTCGAGTGTGTGGTCGAGCACGCGCGAGAGGGTCAGCACCGCCGTGGCGATGCCCAGCCCGAGGGTGACGAGGAACACCGCGTCGGCACGGAGGAGCAGGTCGCGGAAGTCGGTCCGTCCCTCGGCCGTGTGGAGTCCGAAGAGGAGCCGCAGGTCTGCAGGGTCCACCGCGGTGATGGCCGTGATGAGCCGCTCGTAGATGCCGGTGATGAGCGCGATGGTCCCACCGGAGACCCCGGGGACCGTGTCGGCCGCACCCATGAGGAACCCCTTCAGGTAGACGGAGAGTGACGAACGCATCGACCGTGGCTACCGCCCGGGGCGGGGAAAACAGTTCGCTTTCGGCTCGCTACGCCAGCGGTGCGTGGTGGCGGACGGGGAGGAGCGCGCCGTCGGTTCGTACCTGTTCGTCGGTGGACTCCTCGGAGCCGTCAGACGACGTCGAGGCGTTCCCGTCGAACGTGACCTCGATGGACGAGCTGTCCTCGCTGACGACGGCCGTCTCGGGGACGGACACCCGCGCGGACTCGTTGCCGTAGGTGACCTCGTAGTCACCCGTCGCCTCGACCGCCACGTCGGTCGCGCCGTCCTCGGGGCCCAGCTCGTCGTTGGTCGCGTACGGGACGGTGATATCGAAGTTGCCGTCACCGTCGGTCTGGACCGTCTGGGTGTAGTTGAACGTCCGGTTCAGGGTGTCCGAGGTGAGTTCGACACGCGCGGTGACGTTCGTCGGGCTGCTCACGTCGGCCTGTCCGGAGAGCGTCGCGCCGGGAACCCGTTCGTAGGTCTTCACCGTGGACTCGGCCTGGGTGTTGTACGTCTCGTACTGCGGCCTGAGCTGGTACTGGAAGAACTGCTGGACGGGGAGCGGCTGGTTCACGAACTGCGTCGGTTGGAGTGTACCGGACTCGTTGAGCGCGATCGACGTGAACACGCGCTGGTTCGACGCCTCGTGGACCAGTCGGTAGTGCTCCATCCCCCCGGCGTCGTCGAAGTAGAGCCGGGAGAGCATCGTGTTCTCGTACGACTCAGAGCGGGTCGGCAGGGCGGCCTGCTCCCCGCCGACGGTCACGTTCGACCGCTGGTCGTAGTACGATCCCGGGCCCGGGCCGGTCCAGGTCGCGATGGCACCGAACTTGCCGCCGGCCATCTGGTAGTCGATGACGACGTACTGCGTGTCCTCGCTGGCCTCCTGCTCGGTCTGTTCGTCGATGAGGCTCCGGAGCTCGTCGTTGCTGAGGTTGTAGAGCCGCTGGTCGGTATCGTCACTATTCGGGAGCGCCTCGAGCAGGAGGTTCGCACGCGTCTCGTCCTGGGCCTGCAGGTAGGCGGAGGCGATCTCGGCGTTCCCCTGGAACGGATTCGCCACCGGGACGCGTTCGCTCTTGGTTGTGATCCAGTGGCCGTAGTCCCACCACGACATCACGCCGTACGCTCCCTCGGGGTACTCGAAGTCGTCCTGATTCGGGTAGCGGTCGTAGTAGCCCAGTTCGTTCTCCGCATCACCGTACTGTCCGGGCTGGGGCGTGTTCTGCTGCATCCACTCGGTGCTCTCGTTCCAGATGAGCACCGAGCCCGGAGAGAGGTCGCTCGCCTGGGCATCGACAGTCGTGGAGGTCATGTTCGCCGGCGGGACGAGAGGCACGAGCACGAGCATCAGTACAGAGATGATGGCGATGACCTGGTAGGGTTCGATGTCGAACGTCTCGTCGGTGATGTTTTTGATTCCGATGAACGAGACGATACGGCCCAGGAACCAGCCGTTCAGCGCCGCGATGGGGACGACGAGATAGTAGTTGAACCGGACCTGCGTCAGCGCCATCAGGAACGCGAAGACGGTCCAGACGGCGACGAGCAGGTGCTCGGCGCGGTACTCCTCACCGAGATACAGGTAGGAGAGGAGCCAGACGAGCGCGACGAGGGCCAGGATGTAGCTCAGTCCGTACTGCGAGCCGAAGAACTCCGTCGCGGTCTGGAAGAACGGCTCGCCCGCCCCGACGACGGACTGCGCCTCACCGATAGTCAGTATGTTGTCGCTGACGCTCAGGGCCACCGTCTGCTTGAGGCTGGAGACCAGCCGGTTGTACACCGGCGGCACGAGGAATCGAGCGCCGGCGAGGCCGAGTACCAGTAGCGAGCCGACCGCGAGCGGGAAGTGGGCGCGGCGTTCATCATCGTGGACGTAGTAGGACCCGAACGCGAGCGGTCCCGCGATGAGGAAGACGATCGCGAACGGATACGGGAGGAACGTGAACCCGAAGAGAGGAGCCAGCACGAGCGCGAGGAACAACGCTGCGCTCAGCGGGAGAACGACAGCGCGGAGCGTCTGGACCTCCA
The DNA here is from genome assembly GCF_024464185.1 of Haloarchaeobius salinus. Classification (NCBI taxonomy): domain Archaea; kingdom Methanobacteriati; phylum Methanobacteriota; class Halobacteria; order Halobacteriales; family Halorubellaceae; genus Haloarchaeobius; species Haloarchaeobius salinus. Next base: position 16,284 of record NZ_JANHAU010000006.1, on the reverse strand, counting down.
GCCCGTTCCAGACGCGGGCGAGGTAGGCGATGAACGCCGAGCCGGCAGCGAGACCGAGCGAGATACCGACCTGCAGTGGCGAGAGCGAGGTGACGCCGAGAGTGAACTGGTCGATGCTCAGAAGCACCAGCACCGCACTCACGAGGCCGATGACGACACCGGTGTAGGCGAGGTGGTCGGGGGATCGGCCGGCCTGATACTCGACGACGAGGGCGATGGTGTAGAAGACGCCGAGGATACCGACGATGACGACTGCCGGCGGCCAGACCCACATGTAGAGACCGACTGCGAGGCCGGCGAGTGCAGCCCACTTCGTCGGCCCGCGGAGGGCGGCCCAGTCCCGGTCGAGCAGCAGTTCGAAGACTGGCTTCTCGCGCTCTGCCGAACGGAGGGCGACCATCACAGCGAGCACCCCGAAGGCCTGGAAGAGAACCTCCGCGACGTGGTGGTCGGAGAACCCAGCCGTGCTGCGGCGGAGGAAGACGCCAGGGAGGAGTGCGAGGACCAGCGCGGCGGCGACACCACCCGAGCGGCCGCCGAGTCGCTTCCCGATGAAGTAGGTGGGGACGGCGACGAGCGTACCGAAGACGGCCGGGGCGACGAGCAGCGTCATGCCGATCGTCTGTTGGGACGGGTCACCGAGCCCGACGATGAGAGCACCAGTCGCGACGATCTGATCGAAAAGCGTGCCGAACTGGTCGGCTCTGGTGCCTGTCGGGTACTGGGTATAGACGTCGTAGGGCATCGTCCACGGCCAGTTCCGGACGGTCCACGACACCTGCCGGTAGTGGTACCAGGCGTCGTTTCCGGCGAAGAACACCTGCCCGTTCCGCGTGAACTTGTCGAGCGGCTGGAGCCTGACCCAGAGCATGAACAGCATAATCAGGCCCACGCTCGGCACGTGATACCAGCGTTCGAAGGCTTCGAGGAGGGAGCCCGAGGTCGCGTCCTCGGTTTCGGTCTCCTCTCCGGTCGACGTACTCATTGTACGGGAAAAGTCTGAAGCCACGAATAAGCCTTGTGTAATCGTTTCGGAGAGGAACAAGTTGGGAAAAGCGCGATGCAAAACGCTTATTCGCGCTTCGGGGGTGAATCCGAACGATGAACGTCTCCGTCGTCATCTGTACGTACCCGACGGACCGCTACGAGGTCTTCTCCGAAGCTGTCGAAAGTGTTCTGAACCAGACATACGACGAGATCGAGATCGTCCTGGTAATCGACGGGAACGAGGAGGTCCACGAACGTGCAGTCACCGACTTCGGCGACGAGGAGACCGTGCGCATCCACTGCAACGACGAGAACCGGGGCATCTCCTACTCCCGGACGAAGGGTGCCGAACTCGCGACGGGCGAGGTCGTCGCCATGATCGACGACGACGCCGAGGCCGAACCCGACTGGATCGAAACCCTCGTCGAAACGTACGAGGAAACCGACGCCGTCGCCGTCGGCGGACAGGTGCTCCCCGACTGGCAGGTCGCAAAGCCCGACTTCTTCCCCGACGAGTTCTACTGGCTCGTCGGCTGTGACGAGAAGGGCTTCGGCGAGCACATGGAGGAGCTGCGCAACACGTACGGCTCGAACATCTCGTTCCGACGCGAGGTGCTGTTGAACGTCGGCGGCTACGACGAGAACACCGGCCGCAAGGGCGACAAGCACATCCAGGCCCACGAGTCCACCGTGGGCGCACGCATCAGACGCGAGTACGGGCGCGGTGTGGTCTACAACACCGACGCGAAGGTCCACCACAAGCTGTTCGAGTACCGCGGCGACTTCAGGTGGCTCGCCAGCCGATCGTTCTGGCAGGGCTACTCGAAGCGCATCATGGACCACATCATTCCCGAAGCGTCGGGCGACAAGAACGAGTACCTCGCGGACCTGCTCACGAAACACGTCCCCGAACGGCTCGTCTCACTCGGTAGGGAGCCCGAGCTGGCGAAGGTGAAACAGCTCGCCGCACTGTTCGTCTTCACCGCGATGGTGGGTTTCGGCTACGTTTATGCCATTCTGACACCGAACCTGCTGGACGACTACGAGGAGTGACCGTGACCCGGAATCGGCCCACGCGTGGAGTCGACTGCGAGATTCGCTTGAGTTGGAGACGATAGTAGATGCGTCTCGGACAGACATCTGCGGTCTTCTTCGCCTCGAAGTTCCTCGGCTCGATCATCGGGTTCGTCGCCACCGTCGTGTTCGCTCGGATACTCGGCGAGGCCGTCCTCGGCCAGTACGCTGCAGTGCTGGCCCTGGTCACCTGGTTCACCCTCGTCGGAAAAGTCGGCCTCTCCGAATCTATCACGAAGCGGCTCAGCGAGGGCGACGAAGTCGGCGAGTACCTCGGTGCGGGTCTCCTCTCCATGGGGACTATCGCGTTGCTGATCGTCGTCCTGACGCTGCTGTTCCAGGGCTGGGTCGACAGGTACGTTGGGTCCTCGGTTGCCGTCGTGCTCGTGGTCATTGTGCTCGCAGCGCTACTCAACGCGTTCGGGAGTGCCGCCCTCCAAGGTCGGCACCTTGTCCACGTGACCTCTGTGCTGGCGACGGTCGCCCAGCTCGTCAGGAGTGGTCTCCAGATCGGCCTGCTGCTGGCGGGCTTCGGCCTCCAGGCGATGCTCGCGACCTACGCGCTCTCGCGGTTCGTCCCCGGTATCGTCTCCTTCCGATTCATCGACACCCGACCAAAGCTCCCCTCCCGTCGGCACTTCGAGTCCCTGTTCGACTTCGCGAAGTTCTCCTGGCTGGGCAACGTCCAGTCCCGCGTCTTCAACACGCTCGACATCCTGCTGCTGAAGGCGTTCGTTGCCTCCAGCTTCGTCGGGGTTTACTCGGCGGCCTGGTCCATCGGACTCGTCCTCGACATTTTCGGCAACGCTATCCGTACGACAATGTTTCCCGAGATGAGCAAGGTATCAAGCGCCGACAACGACGACGCGGCGGTGGCGAGGCTCACCGAGGACGCGCTCACGTTCACGGGCCTGTTCCTCATCCCGGGATTCGTCGGCGGGCTCGTCGTCGGTGACCGCCTGCTCCGTATCTACGGGGACGGGTTCGCCATCGGGACCGAGGTACTTACCATCCTGTTGTTCGCGTTACTGGTCTATACGTACACGAAACAGCTCCTGAACACGCTCAACGCGGTCGACAGACCGGACCTCGCGTTCCGGACGAACGCGCTATTCATCGGGTCGAACGTCGTCCTGAACGTGGTCCTGATCTCCCAGTACGGCTGGGTCGGCGCGGCGGTGGCGACCCTCGCCTCCGGCGTCATCGGCATCGTCCTCGCCGCCGGGTACGTCAATCGGCTGCTTGACGTGTCCGTGCCCACCAGCGAGATTGGTCGGCAGTGGGTCGCCGCGCTGGCGATGGGAGCGGTCGTCTACGGAGTCCGAGCGGTCACGGAGGGTCACCCACTCACCCGGTTCAACGCGGCCTACGTCGTCTGTCTCGTCGGCGTCGGTGCGGCGGTCTACTTCGGGTCGCTCCTGGCCATCTCCCCGAAGTTCCGGGTCACTGTAGCGGACAATATCCCCTTCGAGGTTCCATTCTGAACGGTCGTATCACGCGACCGGCGCCACGCCGGCAAGATCGAACAGCGCCCGCAACCGGTCGGGGTCGACGTGGAGGTCGTCGCCGCGTGGTTCGAATCCAGCACAGGCGTACTCGTTGTTCGTCTGGACCGCGAGCGCGTAGAACACGGGGTTGACGTACGATCCGAACAGCTCGACGAGGGTCGCGTCCGTGGCGAACAGCAGGTTCGTCAGTCCCGCCCCGTGGACGCCGAGCACGACGTCAGCGTCGGCGAACGTGGCGACCTGTTCGGCGACGGAGTGTTCCTCCGGCCGGAACCGTTCGAACCCGTACGTCTCTAGCAGCGGTGCCAACGAGTCGAGGTTCGAGACCCGTCGGCTGTCCCCACCCTGGCGACTGACGTAGAGCCGGCCTGTGTCCGGTGCATGGCTCGGCACGTCATCGGCGACGTGCGATCGCATCCGTTCACCCAGCCACCGGACGGCGTCGGGGTTGAGCGAGTAGTAGTGGTTCGGGAGACGGGGCGCCGAACCCTCCGTCTCGCGCGGAAGCGCCGGGACGACGAGTCGGTCCACGTTCGTCCGCCGACCGTCCCAGACGCGCCAGTCGGACTCGTCGTAGCCGACCAGCGAGAGTGCGTCCCGCATCCAGTCGCTCGTCTCCGGTGGGAGCAACAGTAGCGGCTCCTTGCCTGACGTGGCCGTGTACGACGAGAGGGCGGCCAGCCGGACGAGGTAGTCGAAGTGCCAGTGGTAGAAGTTGTCCGTCCAAGGGCCGACGAGCGAGACGGCGGTGTCGACCGAGCGCGCCGCGTGCCCGTCGCGCCGGACCGGAAGCGTCCGTTCGAGCACGGACCGGGCCGCGCTCACGCCGACCCGCTTGTTCCAGCCAAGCGAATTCTCGAGGAGGACCCGCCCGTCGGGGAGGAACGTCAGCCCCTCGGGACCGACGAGCTGGACGTCCGAACACTCAAGGACGGTCCAGGGTGGCGTGTCCGTCGACACCGGACGCATGGCAAGTCGGCTCGGCACGGGATCAAGCGCCACCTGCCGTTCGAAGGAGACCGTTTCGGCGTGGCCGTACCGGTGTACGCTCTCGACCCCGGTCGTCGACGCCTCGAATAGCGCCGGCCGATCGAGCGTCCGGCGGCCGATCACCCACCGGACCATCTCCGAGCCGAGCAGCCGGTCGACCGCACCCGTGACTCGTCGCTCGACTCCGAACATCGTCGCCGGCAACTATCCAGCCCCGGGGTTTACGTGTTTCTACTGTCCCCGACCGCCCCGGCAGTGGATATCGAACCGCGACCGTTGAAACAGGTTCAAATAGCGCCTGGTCTAGGTACTGGTATGCTCCCGGCGGTCAAGCAACTGTTCGCGCGGACCCTCCCCCGGCTGTACACACCGCGAGTGAAACGCGTCAGCAAGCAGCTCGGCCTCCACGGGGTCTTCGTCTCCCTCTACATCAAGCTCCTCACGGCGTTCACCTCGCTCGGCTACCGGTTCTCGTCCGACACCGGGATCTTGCGTGTCGGAGGAATCGAGGCGGAGTTCCACGTCGACAGTCGCATCGAGTACGACCGCGTGACGACAATGATCGGAGAGGAGGCCGTCCTCGAGGCGTTCGTCGAGACCGTCCAGCACGACGACGTGGTCTGGGACATCGGCGCCAACGTCGGGACCTACGCGGTCGTCGGCGCGCTCGCCGCACCCGACGGGACGGTCGTCGCGTTCGAGCCACACCCGGACAACGCCCGGCGAATCGACGAGAACGCCGCCCTCAACGACATCGAGAACGTGCAGGTCGAACGGGTGGCGCTGGGGGACAGCGACGGCACCGCGCACCTCCATCTTCACGGTGACCAGTCCGGCGGTGGCCAGCACAGCCTCGTCGACGAGGCCGAGGACGCCGTCGAGGTCGACACCGCCCGTGGTGCCTCCTTCGTGGCCGACGGCGGTCCGGCACCGAACGTGCTCAAGATCGACGTCGAGGGCGCCGAACTGGGCGTGCTCGACGGGATGCCGGAGCTGCTCGCCACCGACCACTGTCGCGTCCTCTTCGTCGAGGTCCACCACGAACACGGCGTCTCGAACGACGCGGTGGAAGGACGGCTACACGCCGCTGGCTTCGAGACGACGGCCATCGAGGAACGGGGTGGGACGACGTTCCTCCGCGCGACCAAACAGGACGCGGTGGACACGTCCAGCCCGATCCCAGTCGCCGACTCATCGGACGAGTCGGCGGAGTAGTGTCGGCAGCGACCCGAGCGCGAGCCGGTAGGTCGACCGGTTGAACAGGAGGTACCTGCGGACGACCTCGACGAACGTCCCGAGGTCGCGCTGGAGCAAGGCCCCGTAGGCGATGGGGAGTGCGGCCATCGCACGGTAATCGGCCGCGAAGCGCTGGAACGCCCGCTCCGACTGGGCCTCGGCGATCGGCCCGTGCCACTTCTCGAGGAACGTGTCGACGCCGTCCATCCGGGCGGGGTAATCGTGGGAGATGCGGTCGTCGGCGTCACGGGCGAAGTACGACAGCGGCTCCTCGACGACGCCGACGCGGACACCCTCGCGGGCGAGGCGCATCCAGAGGTCGTGATCCTGGCAGCTGTCGAGGCTCGTGTCGAATCCGCCGAGGTCGCGGAACGTGTCCCGGTCGAAGACGAGCGTCGACGTGTTCGGGGCGGTCCAGCCGTCGAGCAGCGGGGGCCAGACGTCGCCGTCCGGGAGCTCCTTGCCCGACTTCTGGACTGCACCGTCCGGTTCGACGACGTACTGGTCGCAGTAGACGAGTCCAACGTCGTCCGTCTCGAACACCGCGAGCTGGGCCGCAAGCTTCACCTCGTCCCAGTAGTCGTCCGAGTCGAGGAACGCGACGTACTCGGTGTCGGCGGCCTCGACACCCGTGTTCCGGGCGGCGGCGGCGCCACGGTTCTCATCGTGCCGGACGACGTCGACGGTAAGCTCGTCGGCGTCGTACAGGTCGTCGACGAACGACTTGACCGGGTCGGGGGAGGCGTCGTCGACGACGACGACCCGCTCCGGTCGGACCGTCTGGTTCCGCACCGAGTCCAGCGCCCGCTCCAGTAGTTCCTGACGGTCGTACGTCGGTACGACGACGGTCACGTCGCCAGTCGACTCCATCGGCTTAGGGATTCGGCGACGGTCCTATCACGGTTACGATGGCGGCTGACGGGTCAGGGCGTGGTGACGTCACATGTAGCCCAGGTCCTCCAGCTGCTGCTGGAGGTCGCCCGACATCTGGCCGTCGTCGGCCGTGTTCTCACCGGGGAACGCCGCTACCGCGTCCTCGGTCGCGGCGACGAGCGCTGCCGGTGCGTCGTCGACATCACGCTCGGTCTCGCCTTCCCACGCCGTGACGGTGCCGTCGGACTGGGCGGCGACGAACCAGCCGTCGTCGATCCCGAGGACGGTGTGGGTTTTCGCCTCCCGCACCGCGTACCAGTCAGGGACGTGCTCGTAGTTGTCGTACGACGACTCGTGGAACGGGTTCGCCGGCAGTTCGAAGAACACCGGCTCGCCGTCGACGGCGAGCAACTCACCGACCGACCCGTCGGAGTCGAGCCAGTCGGTCCCCTCGTCGAGCAGGCGGTTCGTGAGCCCGTGGAGCGGCACCGGTCGTTCGACCGTCCCGCCGTCGAGGACAGGGTTCGACAGGACGAGCGGGACGGTCCGGAGGTGTTCGCTCAGCGAGTCGAGGTGGCCCATCGATCGCTCGCCCCGGAGGTCCGTCTCGCCGAGCACCTCACCGTGGTCGGAAGTGACGACGACGAGCGTCTCCTCGCGGAGCCCGTTGCGTTCGAGCGCGTCGAGCAGCCGCGAGATGCGGTCGTCGACGCACCGGACCTCGGCGCGGTAGGCGGCCCGGACGAGGTCGAGGTCGTCCTCGTCGAGCGTCCCGCCGTAGTGCTCGTCGAGGAACACCCAGCTCTGGGCGACATCGGGGTCGAGGTCCCTGACATCCCCGACGGAGTACTCGCCGTCGGTCACGGCGTCGAGGTACTCCTGGACGGGCTCGTACGGGTAGTGTGTGTCCATGAAGTTCGCGAACGCGAAGAACGGCTGTGCGTCGCCCGCACTGCGGTCGAACAGGTCGACGAGTATCGACTCCGACCGGTCCGAACCCTCGGTGAGAAAGCCGTAGTCGTCGGCGTCGAACCCCGGTAGCCGACGCTTGTAGTCGTATCGCCGGTCGAGTTCGATGGCCACCGCCCTGAGGTAGTTGCCGAGGCTGGCGACGGGGCGGTCGTCTCGGAGCGCGTCGCCGAGTACCTGGAGGTACGTCCGTGCCCCAGGGCCTTCGAGCGGTTCACGGTCCCGGACCGCCGAGAATGGGTTCAGCCCGTGCGGGTTCAGCGGGCGGCGTGTCTCGTAGAACTCGTCGAACCCCGTTTCGAAGCCCTGCCCGCGGGAGAAGTAGATGTTCGAGGTGACGCCCACCGTCCGGTAGCCCCGGTCGCCCATCGCGTCGACGAGCGGCAAGGCGTCCATCTCGTGCCGGCGATGGTAGACGTGGTGCTCGTGGGCGTACTCGCCGGTGAAGATGGAGGCGTGGGAGGGAAGCGACCAGTTCGCCGGCGCGATGGCCGACTCGAAGCTCGGGTTCTCGGCGGCGAGCGTCGAGAGCGTCGGCGCGGTCTCCGGGGTGACGGCGTCGGTTCGCAGACAGTCGAGAACGAGAAAAAGGACGTTTCGTGGCACGGTCGCTGTGGGACGTGTCGGCGCGTGCGGCGAAAATACCTTCCGGTTACTCGTCCCGAGACTGCCAGGCTTAAATAGCCGGTGCGATTACCCCACGCAACGACTGGAGCTCCGGGCTCCGAGGAACTCATGGCAGAGAACCCGACCGTCACGGCAGTCGTCCGAACGTACGAACGACCCGACCTCGTCCAGCGGGCGATCGACAGCGTCCTCGCCCAGACGTACGACGACTACGAGCTGCTGGTCGTCGACGACCACTCCGAGGACCGTACCCCGGAGGTGGTCGAGCCCTATACCGAGGAGCACGACCACGTCCGGTACATCCGCCACGAGGAGAACAAGGGGCCGGGGCCGACGTTCAACACCGCGCTCCAGGTTGCCGAGGGCGAGTACATCGCCTACCTGGACGACGACGACGAGTGGCTCCCGGAGAAGCTCGAGGCACAGGTCGACCGCATGGAGACCGCAGGCGAAGAGTACGGCCTCTGCACCGGCGTCGTCGAGCACGTCGACATGGACACCGGGGAGACGTTCAAGACGTTCCGTCCGACCTGCGAGGGCGACGTGTACATGGACCTCCTCCGCCACGGCTCGGGCTCGGTGCTCGGGATGCCCTCGGCCATCATGCTCCGCATGAGCGCGATGGACGACGTCGGGGAGTTCGACGACCTGCCCCGTGGGAGCGGCCAGGACCTCTACCGGCGACTGACGAAGGAGTACAAGGTCACCCACGTCGACGTGCCCTGCCTGCGCTACTACGTCCACGACGACCGCATCACCACCCACGCCTCGACCGAGGACGTACAGAAGGACATCTACGCCCGGGAGACCAAGCTCGAACGCTTCGGCGACGACTTCCGGACGATCCCCGAGGGCTACGCCCGCGAGCTGGAGACGCTCGGCAGCCTCTACCTCTACGTCGGAGAGAAGGAGCGCGCCTACGAGCTGTTCCGGCAGGCCCGCGAGGTCGACGGCTGGAGCGCCACGCTCGCGCTCCGGTACGCGCTCTCGGTCCCGAGTCTCAGCCTGTACCAGTTCTTCTTCACGCCCGGCTTCCGTTTCCGAAAACAGCTCGACAGGCTCGGTCAGCTGCTCGGGCGGTAGCTTCGACCGCCACACGGCGCCGACGCGACGGACAACATTGATTGCGCGGGTCACCCTACCGCCGCATACTGACCATGAAACTGCTCGTGACGGGTGGGGCCGGGTTCGTCGGCTCCCACCTCCTCGGCCGCCTCGTCGACGCCGGCCACGACGTCGTCTCGTTCGACGCCTACGAGAGCTACCTCTCGCCGTCCTCGCGCCAGTACCGACCGTACCTCGACCACCGCATGGAGGGACTCGAGGACGAGGTCGAGTTCCTCGAGGGCGACACCCGCAACCCCATCGAGGTGGCGAAGACGGTCGAGCGCGTCCAGCCCGACCGGATTGCCCACCTTGCACACCTCCCCATCACGGGTACCTGCGAGGACCACCCCGAGGCGGCTGTCGACTCCATCGTGCAGGGTACCGTCAATCTGCTCGAGGCAGCGAAGGCGACCGACTCAGTCGAGCGATTCCTCTACACCTCCTCCAGCATGGTGTACGGCGAGTTCCAGTACCGTCCTGCTGATGAGGAACATCCCCGAAATCCGAAGGGCGTCTACGGTGGCGCGAAGCACGCCGGTGAGACACTCACCCGCTCGTTCTGCCGGAACAGCGACCTCGACTTCACCGTCGTCCGACCCTCCGCCGTTTACGGCCCGACCGACGTGAACCGTCGCGTCTCGCAGATATTCGTCGAGCGTGCGCTCCGCGGCGAACCCCTCGCACTCCACGACGGCGGCCAGCAGGTACTCGATTTCACCTACGTAGAGGACACCGCACAGGGGTTCGACCTCGCACTCACCGAGGACGCCGCCGCCAACGAGACGTACAACGTCACCTACGGCGAGGGCCGGACGGTGAAGGAACTCGCCGAAGTCATCGCGGAGTACGTCGACGGCGTCGAGACGGAGACGAAGCCCGTTGGCGACTTCCGGCCAAAACGTGGCGCGCTGGACAACTCGAAGGCTCGTGAGGACCTGGACTTCGAGCCGCGGTTCTCGCTGGAGGAGGGGATGGAGCGCTACGTCGAGTTCGTCCGGTCGGTCGGCGTCGTCGAGTAGCCGCCCGAGCGTGCGGCCGCGCCCGCCGCCGGAGAGACCAAAAGCGTCTTTCTGTTCGGGGCCAAGCGGACAGTCGAGATGGAAGTTCCGCTGTGTGACCCCGATATTCGCGACGCAGAGGTAGACGCCGTCGAGGAGGTCCTCCGGTCGGGTTGGCTCGCCCACGGCCCGAAGAACGACGAGTTCGAGGAGGCGTTCGCCGACTACGTCGGTGCCGAGCACGCCGTCTCCCTGAACTCCTGTACGTCCGCGCTGCACCTCGCCGTCGAGGCGAACGACATCACCGGCGAGGTCATCCTGCCGAGCTTCACGTGGGTCGCGTCCGCCAACGCCATCGTCACCGGCGGGGCCGAGCCCGTCTTCGTCGACATCGACCGCGAGACGCGCAACATCGATCCCGACGCGGTCGAGGAAGCCATCACCGACGAGACGGAGGCCATCATGGTGGTCCACTACGGCGGGCTGGCCTGCGACATGGACCGCATCATGGCCATCGCTGACGAGCACGACCTCCACGTCATCGAGGACTCCGCCGAGACTATCGGGGGGACCTACGACGGTCAGGTTGCTGGTACGTTCGCGACGGGCTGCTACTCGTTCTATCCGACGAAGAACATCACCACCGCCGAAGGAGGCGTCCTCACTACCGACGACGAGGAGCTCGCCGAGGAGGTTCGCACACTGCTCGGCCACGGCGTGCCCTCGACGACGTTCGACCGCGAGGACGCCGACAAGTCGTGGTTCCGTGCTGCGACGAAGGCGGGCTACAACTTCCGGATGAGCAACGTCCACGCCGCCCTCGGCGTCGAGCAGATGGAGCGTCTCGACGAGATGAACGCGGCCCGTCAGGAGCACGCCGCGTACTTCGACGAGACACTCGCCGACGTCGACGGCATCGAGACGCCGACCGTCCCCGACGGCCGCGAGCACGTCTACCAGATGTACACCGTGCTGACCGGTGCGGGAATCGACCGCGGTAAGCTGCTCGAACGCATGAACGACGCCGGCGTCGGTGCGTCGGCGCACTTCTACCCGCCGGTGCACGAGCAGCCCAGGTACGAGGGTCCGGAGTACCAGCGCCACGACCTCTCGACGACCGAGCAGGTCGCCCGCGACATCGTGACCCTGCCGATGTACCCGACGATGACTGCCGAGGAGCGCGAGTACGTCGTCGAGACGCTCGTCAACACCCTCGACGACCTCCGATGAGCTGCTCCGTCCTGTTCCTCGGGAACAAGGAACGGGGGACGCTGTGTCTGGAAGCACTGCTCGACTCCCGCCACGAGATCGTGGCCGTCGTCGCACCGCCGGCCGACAGTACCGAGGACTGGTATCGCTCGCCGGTCCCGGTCGCCGAGGAGCACGGCATCCCGGTCCACCGGCCAGCGGACGTGAACGACCCCGAGGTCGTCCGGACGCTCGCCGACCACGAACCGGACCTGACCGTAATGGCTGGCTACAGCCAGATCCTCGGCTCCGAGGTCCTGAACGTCGCCCCCGAGGGAACGCTGAACCTCCATGGCGGGAAACTGCCGTCGTACCGGGGCGCCTCGACGCTCAACTGGATGCTCATCAACGGGGAGGAGGAGGGCGGCATCGCTGTCCTGTTCGCCGACGAGGGAATCGACACCGGCGACATCGTTGCTCAGGAGCGGTTCGACATCGCCGAAGAGGACACCATCGTCGACGTGGTCGAACGCACGAACGAGCTGTTCCCGGGGATGCTCGTCGACGCGGTCGACGCCATTGACGACGGGACCGTCAAACGGACACCACAGTCCCACGGGGAGGGGACCTACTGGCACAGCCGCCGGCCGCGCGACGGTGAGATCGACTGGCAGCACATGACCGCACGCAACGTCCACGACCTCGTCCGGTCGCTCGCCGGCCCCTATCCGAGTGCGTACACCCACCACGACGAGGCGAAACTCGAAATCACGGAGACGAGCGTGCCCGACGAGGACGTACGGGGGATTCCGGGCCGGGTCGCCCGCACGCGAGGACAGGGTGTGCTCGTCGTCGCCGCGGACCGCGCGGTGCTGGTCGAGCACGTCCAGCCCGAGGGCGGGGAGGAACAGCCCGCACGCGAGTACTTCTCCGGCGTCGGCGTGGATCTGGGATGAGCGTCGGCGGCGACGCCTGCCAAGCTACGCGGCCGGCTCCCAGCCCAGGTACGTAACGATGGTCCGACCGATCCGCTCGACGGAGAACACCTCCTCGTACGTCTCCCGCCCTGCAGCGCCGATTCGTTCGCGGAGTTCGGGGTCGTCCCGCAGCGTCCGAACCGCTTCGGCGAGCGCCTCGCCGTCGGTGGGCGGGACGAGGTAGATGTCCTCACCGTGCTCGAACCACTCGCGGATGCCGCTGGCGTCCATCGTCACGACCGCGGTGCCGGCGGCGACACCCTCGGTCACCTTGTTCGTGATGCTCGCGTCAGAGCGCGGGTCGTCGGCGAAGATGCCCAACGCCACGTCACCACCAGCTGCCGCGACCGAGAGTTCCTCCCAGGGAACTCTACCGTGGATGGCGACGTTGTCGAGCCCACGTTCGTCGATGGCTCGCCGGACGCGCTCGTCCTCGGGTCCCTCGCCGTAGAGCTCGAAGCGGACGCCCTCGTCCTGAAGCTGCCCGGCAGCGTCGACAACTGTATCTAGCCCGTGGTGGGGCAGAAAGTTGCCCCAGTAAACGACGGTGAAGTCGTCGAAAGCTCCTTCGTCATTGTCCGGGTGGAACCAGGTGTCGTCGGCCCCGATTGGCACCCCTAGCAGCTTCTCACGTGGAATATCGTACAAATTGCTATAGAGGTCGGCGAAGGCGTCGGTCTCGGTTAGGTTGTGGTCCGGCAACCGGAGGGCGAGGTACTCGATCCAGTAGACAACCTTCGCCTTCCAGTCGGCGTAGCCGTGCATCTCCACCGTCCGGGAGAGCGAGACGAACAGGTCGTAGACAAGCGTCGCCCCGAGCCGCCAGGCCAGCAGTGCCGCGATGGGCAGGATGAGCGGGTTGAACTTCGTGAGCACGATGGCGTCGACATCGTCACCCGTCTCCCGTCGAATCTGTCGGATGCCTCTCCAGATGCGGAAGTAGAACACCGGCAGCAGCGCGAGTTTCTTCGGCCCGATGAACAGCGGGGCCGCCCGGTAGCGACACTCGTGGACTCGGACCCCCTGCGAGCGGAGGCCGTCGCGCAGCGACACCTCGCGGTAGTAGTCGCCGTCGTAGTCGCCCAGCAGGATGACCGTCCGGCCGTCGTCGCCCATAGCTGGCTCGCCGTACCTCCGGCGCGCCGATAAGGGTGCCGATGTGCCGGCTGGGGTGGCATCTGTGGTGCCGACGGACTCAGCCCAGATAGTACTCGACCGTCGCTTCGATACCCTCGTCGAACGACCACTCCGGCTCCCAGCCGAGTGCCTCTACCTTCTCGGTGTTCAGGGCGTATCGCTGGTCGTGGCCCGGGCGGTCCTCGACGAAGGTTATCTGGTCCTCGTCCGCGCCGACGAGGTCGACGATGGTCCGCGTGATCTCGATGTTCTGGCGCTCCTCGCCGCTGCCGACGTTGTATATCTCGCCGACTCCGCCCTCGCGCAGGACCAGCTCGAACGCCCGGCAGGTGTCCTCGACGTAGGTCCACTCGCGGACGTTCGTCCCGTCGCCGTACACCGGCAGGTCCTCCCCGTCGGCGGCGAGTTCGATGAACTTCGGGATGAGCTTCTCCCTGTGCTGGCGCGGGCCGTAGTTGTTCGAGGAGCGCACGATGACGACCGGCAGGTCGTGCGTGCGCTCGTAGCTCCGGCAGAGCAGGTCCGCGCCGGCCTTCGTCGCCGCGTAGGGGTTCCGCGGGTCGAGGCAGTCGTCCTCGTCGAACTCGCCCTCGAGGATGTGTCCGTACACCTCGTCGGTCGACACCTGGAGGAACCGATCGACGCCGTGTTCGGTCGACGCCGCGAGCAGGGTCTGTGTCCCGCCCACGTTCGTGTCCACGAATTCCGCCGCGCCGTCGATGGACCGGTCGACGTGCGATTCCGCGGCGAAGTTGACCACCGCGTCGACCTCCGCCACGAGTTCGTCGACCAGCTCCGTGTCGCGTACGTCGCCCTCGACGAAGCGGTGGCGCTCGTGGTCGAGCACGCCCTCGAGATTACGCCTGTCTCCCGCGTACGTGAGCGCGTCGAGCGTGACCACCTCGTGGTCCGTCTCCTCGATGCAGTGATGGACGAAGTTCGACCCGATGAACCCCGCGCCGCCGGTGACCAGTAGCCGCATACCTGACCCGAATCCAGCGCGCGTTATCAGTATTCTGGTCGGGGGAGACGGTGCTCACAGCCTCGACGAACCGGGGGACGGACGGACTCAGATGTCGTACTTCTCGGCGTGGCGCAGGATATGCTCCCGGGCCTCCGCCGACAGATCTTCGAAGCGCAGCACGTTCTCGCAGTCCAGTCCGGGGCACTTCTGGACCCGGTTGGACTCGAGTTCGTTCGCGGCGACGACGGTGCCACAGTCCGGACAGGTGAGTGTGTAGACCTTCATAGTCGGAGCTTCGAGTTCTCGCCGACGACGAGGCGACGGCCCTCCGGGAGCATCTCGGCCGAGGAGCCGATGGTCGTGCCACGGCCGAGCAGGCTGTCGACGATGGCCTCGTCCGTGGTGATGTCGCTGTCCCCGATGACGACGCTGTTGCTGATCTGGACGTTGGCGAGCCGGCTTTGCTCGCCGACGGAGGTGTAGGGACCGACGTAGGTGCCGGACTCGACGGTCACGTCGGCGGCGAGGCTGGTCGGACCCCGGACGACCGCACCCGACTCGATGACCGCCGTCTCGTGCATGTCGACCTGTCCGACGACCTCTGCGCCGTCCTCGATGGTGCCGTCACGCGAAGCGTCGATGTCGTCGAGGACGAGCCGGTTCGCCGAGAGGATGTCCTCGGGCTTGCCGGTGTCCTTCCACCAGCCCTGGACGACGTGGGAGTCGATAGCTCCACCCTCTTCGAGCAGGAGGTGGATAGCGTCAGTGATTTCGAGTTCGCCACGGGCGGACGGTTCGATGGCCGCGACTGCGTCGAAGATGGCCGGCGAGAAGACGTAGACGCCGATGATGGCGAGGTCGCTCGGCGGGTCGTCGGGCTTCTCGACGAGCGACGTGATGTCGCCGTCGTCGTCGACGGTGGCGATGCCGAACTGGCTGGGGTTGTCGACATGCTGGAGCGCCAGCCCGGCGGCGTAGTCGCCGTCGCGGAAGCTGTCGACGAGTTCTGTGATGCCGTCGTTGAGGATGTTGTCGCCGAGGTACATCACGAAGTCGTCGCCGTCGACGAACTCCTCGGCGCAGCCGACGGCGTGGGCGAGTCCGAGCGGGTTGCCCTGCACGATGTAGGTGATGTCGACGCCGAACTGGCTGCCGTCCCCGAGGAACTCCTGTATGGCCTCGCGGCCGACGTTGCCGAGAACGACGCCGATGTCTGTGACGCCGGCTTCATGGAGGTCCTCGATGGCGTACTGGATGACCGGTTTGTTCGCGACCGGGACGAGCTGCTTCGGGCCGGTGTGCGTGATGGGGCGCAGGCGCGTTCCGCGGCCGCCGGAGAGTATCAGCCCCTTCATCTGTGGACTGACGACTGGCTCGTCGGTCGGCCGGCGATGCGGTTCGTTCGAACGGACGGGACGAAGGAGGCTGTCACACCTACCGGTAGTGCCCGGGGCCGACTTATAGGTGTTCGTCCGCCGGGTGGTCGTCGTCCGGACCGCCGGCAGCCGGGTAGTCGACGGCGTCGGCGTCTCGCAGGTACGCCGTGGTGTACTCGTGGAGGTCGGGGAACTCGTCGGGCCCGAACGCACTGACCGCCCCGTGCTGGTCGTCGAGCGTCATCTCGGCGACGCCGAGGTCGGTCTCGACGA